>JAYTIR010000169.1:0-7067 GCA_043731765.1 Burkholderiales bacterium | reverse complement strand
GCGCCGATGCCACGGCCTTCCCACAGCATCGGGGCGAAGATCACGGACCTGATGCCGATGCCCTTGCACCCCTGGCGCGCGAGAGGCGGAACACCCTCACCGGTCGCCACGTCAGGGAAATGCAGCATTTCGCGGCGCAGGATCGCGGCGCCGCTGCCGGTCCGATCGTCCGCTGGCGCCGGAAAGATCTTTTCGAGTTCCTCCCTTCCCGGCCCGTGGTAGGCGGCGATGTGGATCATTCCCTCGTCGTCGACAAGGTTGACGCCGATCAACCGGCCCGCGAACAGCCGCTCGCAGCTCTCCAAAATCTTGTCGAACACCGGCTTGGTGTCGGCGATCGAACTGCTGATCGCGGCGAGTACCTCGCCCGAAGCCTGCTGCTGCTCGAGCGCTTCCTTGGTCTCATTGAAGAGCCGCGCGTTCTGTATCGCGATCACTGCCTGATCCGCGAAGGTCTTCAGCAACGCGATGTCTTTCTCGGAAAATGGGCCCGCATAGTCCCGCGCGACCCAGATCGCGCCGATGCCCTTGCCTTCCCACAGCATCGGTGCGCCGATGGCCGCCTTGATGCCGAAGACGCGGAATGCCGCACGTGTGACCTCTGGGACCTCGTCGAAATTCGCGAAATGCACGACGCCGCGGGTCGCGATCGCGGTGCCGGTGCCACTCGTCGTGTCGACGGTGTGTGGATAGACCCGGCGCACCTCGTCCAGGTTCGGGCCGTGATACGCGCCGAGATGCACGAGCCCGTCCTCGCCGACCAGGTCGATCACGGCCATCTTGCCGGCGAACAACCGCTCGCAGCTGGCGAGAATGGTTTCGAACACGGGCTGCGTGTCGGCGATCGAGTTCGAGATTGCCGCGAGCACTTCGCCCGACGCGCGCTGTTGGTCGAGCGCTTCCTTGGTTTCGTTGAAGAGGCGCACGTTCTCGATTGCGATTGCCGCCTGGTCTCCGAACGTCTTCAGCAGTGCGATTTCCCGCTCGCTGAAGGGCCGCACCTCCTTGCGCCGCAGGAGGATCGTTCCGAAGGGCTGGCCTTCCCGGTAGAGTGGCGTAACGAGCAGGGTGCGATTGCCGATCCGGCGAGAAATCTCGGCACCTACCGGATATTCCGAGGCCTCGGCAAGCACGTCGTGAACGTGAATGGTCTTATGCTCCAGCACGGCACGGCCGGAAATCGATTCGCGGCTGACCGGCAGTACGGCGGTGGCGGCGGCTTCCTCGGGAGACTCGCCCTTGGACGCGACATGCCGGAGCACGCTGCCGTCAGTCAGATGGATCGAGGCCGCCGAGGCGCCGCATAAATTGAGGGCGCGGTCAGCGATTGCGTCGAGCACCGGATTGACGTCCGTGGGCGAACTGGATATCACGCGCAAGATCTCGCTGATCGCGGTCTGCTGCTCGAGCGCCTCCTTGGTTTCGTTGAACAGCCGTACATTGTCTATGGCGATCGCGGCCTGCCGCGCAAAGGTTTCGACCAGCGCGATCTGGTCGGCGGAGAACGGCCGCGGCTCGAGACGGTAAAGAAGGATGGCGCCGTACGCTCCGCCTTCGCGCATCAGCGGTACCGCGAGCGAGGCCCGTTGCCGGGTCAATTCGACGTTTGGCCGGGCGTCCGGATATTCGGTATTCAACAACGGAACGACGTCCGCGATGTGAATGGTTTCGCGGTCAAGCGCAGCTCGACCGACCAGCGAGGTTCGCCGCAGCGGCACAGGGCCCACGGGGATCTGTGCGTGCGCGTCTTCGGCACAGAATTCCGCCCGCGGGAGCAACACGTCGCCATCGATGAGATATACGCGCGCGAAGGGTGTTTCGCACAGGTGCGCGGCGCGTTCGGCGACGGCCCGCAGTACTGGCGCAACGTCAGTCGGCGAGCTTGAAATCACGCGCAGGATCTCGCTGATCGCCGTCTGCTGATCGAGCGAGCTCTGTAGTTCGCGGGTGCGGTCGTCGACCTTGCGTTCGAGCTCCGCATACGACTCGCGCAATTGTCCGGTCATGCGATTGAACTGGTCGGCGAGTCCTTCCAACTCGTCTCCGGTACGGATTTCGATCTTCTGGTCGAGATCGCCCTCGCCGATGCGCCGCGCGCCTTCGTCGAGAATGTGAATCGGGCGCACCATGCCGCGGGCGAGCGCCAGGGCGCCGAGCGCGGAAATGACCAGACCGGCCAGCAACAGGATTCCGGTGCGCAGGATCGACGCATTGAGCTTCTCGTAGACCTCGGCTACGGGTTGTTCGACGAATACGCTCCAGGCAAGCGGCTCGATGGTCGCGACTGAAGTCAGCACCTGCGTGTCGGCGAGGTCTTTCGACAGCATGGCCGCGGCATCGGCGTTTTGCCCTCCGTTCGCGGCCTTTACATGAGGAAGGTGTGACAGGTCGGTCTTGCGCAGGACGAGGCCGATATCTGGATCCGCGATCAGGAAACCGTTGCGGTCGACGACATAGGCTTTGCCCTTGTCGCCGATCTTGATGCGCGACACGACGTCCCAGATGAACTTGAGATTGACTTCGGCCACGGTCACCGGCCCCGCATCGCTGCCCGACCGGATGGCGATCGTCATGTAGGGCTCGGTTTCCTTGCGAAAATACACGGGTCCGAACCACGGCTTCCCTCGCCTGGCGTTGCGAAACGCCGGCTCCTGCGAGCGATCTTTGCCGGAGCTGACGTTGTCCATGCCGAGGCGCGATACCGCGATCTGTTCGCGACCGCTTGCGTCCAGCTGGGAAATGTCGGTGACTTCCGGCGCCTGGCGCAGCAGTTTCAGGAATTCGATGCGGCGCAGCTCCACGTCGGCCGCGTCCAACTGTGGCAGCGCGGCGTACGCAAGTTGTTGCTCGATCGTATGAATGTACTGCTCGATCCGGGACGCCGCGGCGACCGCCTTCTCGTGCTGCAGATTCGACAGTGCGGTCTTGATTTCCTGGTACGAGAAATAGACGCTGATCGCGCCGGACGCGAGCAGGGCGCCGGTGACCAGTGTCAGAATGAGCAGCAGGTACTTGCGAAACAGCCGGCCGCGGTGGGTGCGGTGCCCGGCTGGTTTCACGGAATCGGTGAGGGCGTCCTCAGACATGAGGTGCTACCGTACGCGATGACAACCGGTGCAGGCAAATTCCACCGGCGAGGACCCGCAAATCATGCCCAACGCCAAACTCACTGAATTACCTCGTTCGCGCGCAAGAGCACGGATTGCGGAATGGTGATGCCGAGCGTTTTGGCCGTGGCAAGATTGACGGCCATCTCGAAGCGGGTGGGTTGCGAAACAGGAAGCGAGTCCGGCTTGCTGCCATGCGCCAACTTGTCGATGTAGCTGGCTGCATCAAAGTAGGTTGCGCGCATGTTCTCGCCATAGCTCATCAGCCCGCCCGCCTCGACGAACTCGCTTGCCCAGTAGAAATCCGGCAGGTGATGCTTGGCCGCCAGATCAACGATGCGCCTGCGGTTGTTGAACAGCATCGGGTCGTCCGGCAGAAGAAAAAGGATGGTTGCCTGCGCGCGTACCGCCGCATCGAATGCCGCCGGGATTTCGGTGCCACGCACGGCCTCGATGCGCACAAGCTTGAGGCCAAGTTGCCGTGCCGCAAGCTCCAGTTTCTCCCAAATCAAACGGTGGACCGGATTGTCGCTGTTGGCGAGAACCGCGATGGGACCCGGCTTCGGAACGATGCTGGCAACGAATTCGAGCCGCTTGGGCAACAGTTCGTCGGCCTGACTCGACAGCCCGGTGACGTTCCGGCCCGGCTTGGCGAGACTCGCAATGAACCCCTGCCCGACCGGATCGGCGACCGCGGCCATAACGATCGGCGTCGAGGACGTGGCGTTCCAGGCGCTACGGGTCGAATCGCTGCAGGTCGTGACGATCGCATCGAGCCCCATGCCGGCCAGTTGGCTCGCGTATACGGGGAGTTGGACCTTCGCGCCGTCCGCGTAGCGCCGCTCGATGACAAGATTCTTGCCCTCGAAATAGCCCCGCGCATTGAGTCCTCGGGTGAGCGCGAGCTCGAGCTCGCCACGCTGGTCGTAACTCGCGGCGACGAGGAGCCCGATCCGGATCGGCTTCTGCGCCGGCTGAGCGATTGCGGCCACAGGGAATGTACCGACCACCGCGATCAACGCGATGGCGGGCAGCGACTTCAGCGTCGGGCAATGGTTGCGATGCATGGGTCTTCTCCTTTACGGTGGTCCGGATACATTCAATCACAGTTGAGACTCGTTGCAGCCTTGAATTGGAACGATGAGCCTGGTCACGCTCGCCGGCCGGCATGCGAACCAATGCGCTCGCGCACCCGTACGAGCGGTATGACCTCGACTCCCGGACTCGCGCGCAACGCGCACTCGAGCCGGACATAGAGGTCCGTGCGCTTGATCCGGGTTTCCTTCATCCTGGCATTGTGAGCGCATCATGCTCATTTTGCAGGCTGCTGGATGACGTGGTCCGCACGCAGCAGCAGCGATTGCGGGATCGCCGGCCCGAGCGCTTTCATGGAGGCGCGCCGCACAAGGGGTTCCACAGTTGTCGATTCACCGATCCGCAAATCGACCGGGATCGCGCCGTCTGCGCTAAACTTGAGCAATGAGCTCCACGAAACTCTCGTTGGCGCGCCAGAAGGTGCTTGTTGCAAAATGGCACGAGACCGGGCGCCTGCTCGAAGCGCAGCGCCACGCGGAACTCGCGTCGCAGTCGCCGTTGGAGTCCCGGCAGGCCGCGTTCGAAATGCTGCAGCTTGGGGGCATGCTGCCCGCCGATGCCACGCGGGAGGAGAGCTCCGGCCTGATCGAGTTGCAACGCCTTTTCGCCCGATGGCACAACCGTGGACGCCCTTAACCGGTTGCTCGGTGCCTTCAAATCGAAGATCGACGGTGCGCGCGAATTCGCGCTTGGTCATCGCGTGCTCCTGTTGCGTGCAAGTAACGGGATTCCGCTCGATGTAACCCTCGGGGCGCTGCCATTCGAGGACAAGGCAGTCACTTCGGCAAGTGCCGAGGAGATTGTCGCCGGCGTACGACTGCAGCTTGCCCCGCCGGGCGCACTGGTGGTGTTCAAGGTCTTCGCCGATCGGCCGCAGGACTGGCTCGACGTGGAGGGCGTCATCGTGAAATCCGGCCGTCTGATCAACTGGGACGAAGCGCGCGCGGATCTGGGCGCCTTGCTCGAGCTCAAGGGCGACACTGCCACACTTGGCCGCCTCGACGAACTGCTTGCGCGTCTTTCGACGCGGTAGGGCCCGAATCATTGAATCACCTCGTCTGCCCGCACCAGCAGCGATTGCGGAATGCTGATGCCAAGTTTTCGCGCCGCAGCGAGATTGATGACCAGTTCGATCCTGGTGGGTTGCTCGACCGGCAAATCGGCGGGTTTGGTTCCCTTCAGCACTGCATCGACGTATCGGGCAACGCGCTTGAAATACTCCCGATAACTGACGCCATAGCTCATCAAGCCGCCGGCCTGCACAAATTCGCGATAGCCGTAGATGGCAGGCAGCTTGTGGCGATCTGCCAGCGCCACCACCCGTGGAATCTGCGCCGTGAAAAAAGCTTCGGTCATGACGACCAGCGCGCCGGCGCCGCGCTTCTTCATTTCCACGAAACTGCGATCGATGCCTGCCGTCGTGTTGGTTTCCACCTTGATGGCCTTGATGCCGATGCGTTGGGCGGCCTCCTCGAATTTGGCCCAGAAAAAGGGGTCGGCCACATCATCCGGATTGGTGAGGATTGCAATGTCGCGAACCTTGGGTACGGCGGCGTTCAGCAGCTCGAGCCATTTCGGGATCAATTCCTCGAACAGCGTCGACGCGCCGGTGACATTGCCGCCTGGGCGGGCGAGGCTCATGACGAGTCCGGAAGCCACCGGGTCGCCGTCCACCGACATCACCACCGGAATGCTTGTCGTCGCGTTCTTGGCCGCGCGTGTCGACGGAATGCAAGTGCCGATGATCGCGTCGGGACGCGTCTGCACAAGCGATGCCGCGAGTCCGGGGAAAGCGCCAGCGTTGTCGCCAGCCCAACGGACATCGATCACGATGTTCTTTCCGTCGACATAACCGAGCGCGCGCAATGCATCCTTCAGCGCCTGCAGGTACGCGCCGTTGCTCTCGATCGAACCGACGGACATATAACCGATGTGGGTAATCTTGCCTGCAGGTTGAGCGCGGCTTCCGCAAGGCAACGCGGCCAATGTCGCGCCGAGTACCTGCAAAACCTTGCGCCGGGTGGTCATTGGGTTAGCTCCCCATTCGGCCGAAAGTGTTCGGTGGCGATCGCACAATTATGCTTATTGCGCCGCAACATGACGGTCGCGGCATGCCACAGCTTACCCGCCGCTCACCTCGCTTTCCACAATAGCGTCATACTGGCAGAGTATCGTCCGGCAGTTTGCCACCGACTCACCGATGACACCTTATCTCAGCATCGAATCCTTGTGCGTTTCATACGGCGCGACTCGGGTACTCGATCGCGTGAGCCTGGGTGTCGAGCGTGGCGAGATGATCGCATTGCTCGGCAGTTCGGGCTGCGGCAAGACGACGCTCCTGCGCGCGATCGCCGGCTTCGTGACACCTGATGAAGGCACGATTCGCGTCGGGGGCGAGGACATCACGCGGTTGCCCCCGGAAAAGCGCGAAACGGCGATGATGTTCCAGTCGTATGCGTTGTGGCCGCACATGAACGTGGCGGGAAATATCGGCTACGGTCTCAAGATGCGCGACTGGAAGAAGGACGCCATCGCGGCTCGCGTCGAGGAAATGCTGACGCTGCTGCAACTCGAGGGCTTTGCGCAACGGCCGGTGACTCAGCTGTCGGGAGGCCAGCGGCAACGCGTCGCGCTGGGCCGCGCGCTGGCCGTCGATCCGCACCTGCTGCTGCTGGACGAGCCGATGTCCAACCTCGACTACAAAGTGCGCCTCGAACTTCGCCATGAGCTTCGTGCGTTGCAGCGACGCATCGGCATCACGGCCGTTTACGTCACGCACGACCGCGAGGAAGCGCTGACGTTGGCCGATCGTATTGCCGTGATCGACGCCGGACGCGTCG
Source organism: Burkholderiales bacterium (assembly GCA_043731765.1). Classification (GTDB taxonomy): domain Bacteria; phylum Pseudomonadota; class Gammaproteobacteria; order Burkholderiales; family Casimicrobiaceae; genus VBCG01. The sequence goes on along the minus strand of JAYTIR010000169.1, from coordinate 25 downwards.
TGCAGATCGGCGCGCCCGAGGAAAT
>JAYTIR010000168.1:0-3669 GCA_043731765.1 Burkholderiales bacterium | reverse complement strand
CCCGAAGCGGCACTCGTGTTCAACCGCGCCATGGTCGACCTGACGCAGCCGATCGCGGCAGCGGTCTTGGGCGCAGTCGATTTCACCGACGTACGACAGATCGTGGATGTTGGCGGAGGCGTGGGCGAATTGCTGGCAACGATCGTGGCGGCCTATCCGCGCATGCGTGGCGTGTTGTTCGATCTGGCCCACACCAGCCGCACGGCCACGGATCTCCTTGCAAGGGCCGGCGTGTCCGATCGCTGTGAACTTGTTACCGGAAGCTTCTTCGATGAAGTGCCGCACGGCGCCGACGCCTACCTGTTGAAGAGCGTGTTGCACGATTGGGACGACGAACGCTGCGCGACGATCCTGCGTCAGTGCCGGCTGGCGATGCCTGCACAGGCACGTTTGCTTATCATCGAACGGATGATGCCGTCCCGGTACTCATGCTCGCCCACCGATCAAGGCATTGCCCGCTCGGACCTCAACATGCTGGTCGGCCCGGGCGGTCGTGAGCGGACGGAAAGCGAGTATCGGGCGATGCTGGACGCCGTGAGGGTGAAGACAATCCGCGTGCAGGGACTAACGGATAGTTACAGCGTGTTAGAGGCTGTTCCGGCGTAGTCGATTTTCGGCTCATCGTTCCAACGTTTTGGCGGATCGGGTCGATCGGCGCATGCCAACCAGTGTCCGAGCCGAGTATTAGCCTATGGCTGACGGCTGCCCTCTAGCCGCGAGGCGGTCGAAGCAATTCGACCATCGCCTTGAAATCATCCGGCGGTTCGCGCTGGAACGATATGCGTTCCCCGCTTCGCGGATGCACGAAGCCAAGCGTCCGCGCATGCAGCATCGGGCGTGCGGCATCGATCTTCGGACCTCTGAAATCACGGATGTACACGCGCTCGCCGACCAGTGGATGGCCGAGTTCGGACAGGTGGATTCGAATCTGATGCTGGCGTCCGGTTTCGAGCCGGCATTCGACCAGCGTGGCACCGGCGAGCTTGGCGATCGGCTTGATATGGGTGACTGCGCGTTTCGCGTCGGCCGGCGCGGCGCCCCGCTCGCGCCGGAAGTGTCCGAACGAGCCGCGCATTGCGTCGCCACGATCGAGGATGAGATACGTGTCGATACGCGTAGCAGCGACCTCACCGTGCGCGACGGCATGGTAGACGCGCTCGATGGTGTGCTCTCGGAACTGCGTTGTCAGCGACTGCTTCGCGTGGGCCGTTCGTGCGAATAGCATCAGGCCGCTCGTTTCCTTGTCGAGACGGTGAACGACACCGAGCGGCGCATCGATCCCGGCCTTGTCGATCCGTCGCAGCGACGTGCGGATGTGTTCGACGAGCGTGTCCTTGTTGCCTTGCTCGTCCGCAACGCTGAGCATACCGACCGGCTTGTCGACGACGACGACGTCACGGTCGAAGAATATGATCGCGCTTTCAGCGAGCGGCAATGTGCGGAGTTTTGGGGCGTCCTGGTGGACGGCCACGACAGAATCCGGCAGGACCCGCGTTGCGGGATCGAGGCAGCGCTGGCCGTTCACGATCACGCGTCCTTCTGTGCAAAGGCTGCGGGCGCGGGACCAGGAGACGCCTGTTTGTTCGCGAACGATGGACGCGATGGTGGGAGCCGGGGAATTCAATTGAATGAGGGTGCGCGGGGTGTGTCTAGTCAAGATTACATATAATGGACTAATAATAGTCTGTTATATGAAATATAAAAATATATTAGTCTATTATTAGACTAGTTTAATCTTAATTGTTTCGGTCGATTCTAAATTGGGTTAATATTAGACTGCTAATCCAATCTTGACCATAATAAAAGGTTAATACTAGACCATGTCATTACAGCACCTGACCGACCGCGAGATCGCCAGGCAACTCGCTCGCGACTTGCGTGCATGGCGCATGGATCCCCGCGGCGCCGCCATGACGCAAACCGAACTTGCGTCCAGAAGTGGCGTCGGCCTAACGCCTCTGAAGCGATTCGAAAAGACCGGGGGGATTACTCTCAACAACCTTATCGCTCTGCTTCGCGCATTGAATCGGCTGGAAGTACTGGAAACGCTGGTCCCGAAGCCGGACACGCCCAGCCCCCTCGAGTTGCTGAAAGCCGATCGTGCCGCAGGGAAGCGGCGCCAGCGCGCTCCTCGCACGCGCGCCACCGCGCCGAATCCCGATGGCCCGGAAAGTCATGGCCGCAGTTAGCGCCGTCGAAGTTCGTCTCTGGGGCCATTCGGTGGGCGCCGTGGCGCCGCTCGCCGGAAGGCCAGGCTTCTACGAATTCGAATACGAACCTACATTTCTGCGCACCGGTCTGCAGATTTCGCCGCTTCTCCTGCCTGCCGCGGCACGGACGCGCTTCAGCTTCCCGGCGCTCAACCCGGAGACGTTTCGCGGACTGCCGGGAGTCATTGCCGACGCGCTGCCCGACAGGTTCGGCAGCGCGTTGATCGACGAGTACATGGCGCGCAATGGTATCCGGCCAGCCGCCATCACGACCCTGCAGCGCCTCATCTATATCGGACGCCGGGGAATGGGCGCACTGGAATTCGCGCCCCCGTTGCGCGAGGAAGATAGCAGTGCTTCCGCCGCGCCGCTGCAGATGGCATCCCTGGTCGAAGATGCCCGCCGGGCGCTGCGTGGAGAACTCAGGCTGGTTGCGCAAGACATCATCGATGTCGGCAGTTCCGCGGGCGGTGCCCGTGCCAAGGCGTTGATCGGCTGGAACCCGGCCACCGGCGAAATCGTCTCCGGGCAATTCGAGTTGCCGCCCGACTTCGAACATTGGCTGCTCAAGTTCGATGTCGGCAACGATCGCACGTTGGGGTCGACCGCGGGCTTTGGGCGCATCGAGTATGCCCACTATCTGATGGCCACTGCTGCCGGCATACGAATGAGCCCGTGCCATCTGCTCGAGGAAGGCGGTCGCGCTCACTTCATGACCCGGCGCTTCGACCGCGCCGGCAACCGGAAACTGCACGTTCATTCCCTTTGCGGGTTGGCGCATCTGGACTTCAATCTTCCCTGCGTGCATGGATATGAACAATACCTGCGTTGCGTATTGGAGATGAAGCTGGGCGCCGTGGCGATCGAACAGGCATGGCTGCGGTGCGCATTCAATGTCGCCGCCATGAACTGCGACGATCACACAAAGAACCTCGCCTTCCTGATGGACGAAAAAGGTCGCTGGCAATTGACGCCGGCCTTCGACGTCTGCTTCGCCCACAACCCGGGCGTCGACAAGTGGACGCGCCAGCATCAGATGCTGGTCAACGGCAAGGCCTGGGACATCACGGGCGAGGATCTGCTCGAGCTCGGTAGCAACTTCGGTGTCAATCAGCCGCGAGTGCTGCTCGACAAAGTCGCGGACGCTATTGCCCGCTGGCCGGCGTTTGCGAAGGATGCGGGCGTGGCTTCCGATACGGTGAAACGGATCGCCAGGATTTATCCGAAGCTCGTCGGCAATGCGTCCGCTCGGAAATCTGTGGCGAAATCGGGTACACCGCCCTAAGCCAAAGGCTTAGCGCGTCGCCTCGATATCCCGTCCGTTGATCGGCTGGACGGGGCGCGCATTCATTGGATAGGTCTTTCCAAAACGCGCGATCGAGTCGGCCGAAATCTGTACCGGCTTCTTCAACACAAACCAGGTCACGTTCTCGCTGCAGGGCGGGGTCGTCAGCGAGCC
>JAYTIR010000167.1:0-1638 GCA_043731765.1 Burkholderiales bacterium | reverse complement strand
AGCATTCCGCCGCGCGCGAGCGCGCTTCCGGTGCCACCGGCCATCGCTTCGAGCGCGGGGTCGCCGGCACGCGCTTCGCGCACCAGCGTGGCGTCCGGGTGCCTGCGCGGGTCCGCCGTGTAAAGCCCCGCCTGATCGGTGAGCAACACCAGCACGTCGGCCTCGATCAGATTGGCGACCAGTGCCCCGAGGGTGTCGTTGTCGCCGACGCGGATTTCGTCGGTCGTGACCGTATCGTTCTCGTTGATGATGGGGATCACGCCGAGTTCGATCAGCGTGCGCAATGTCGTTCGCGCATTGAGATAGCGGCGACGATCCGCCAGGTCGTCGTGCGTCAGCAACACCTGCGCCGTGTGCAGGCCGTATTGCATGAAAGCGGCTTCGTAGGCCTGGATGAGCCCCATCTGCCCGACCGCGGCTGCGGCCTGCAACTCGTGGATGGCCTTCGGGCGCACCGTCCAGCCTAACCGCGCGATGCCTTCTGCGATGGCGCCGGAGGAAACCAGTACGATCTCGCGGCCGCCGCGTTTCAACTGCGCGATCTCTTCCGCCCAGCGCGCGACCGCGGCGTGATCGAGTCCACGCCCATCGTTGGTGACGAGGCTGGAACCTACCTTGACGACCAGGCGCTTGGCGCCCGCGACTATGGAAATCATGCGTCCGTCGGCGACGTGCGCGGCCTGCGCATCTTTACCGGCGCCGGCGAAACGACGACGGGCGTCGCATTGTCGGCGGCGGCGGCGTCCGCGGCCAATTTGGCGGCAGGTACGCGATTCGCATCGAGCCAGTCCTGGATCTTGAAAATGAGTTCGCGGCAGCCGTCCCCGTTGATCGCGGTGATGGCGAACACCGGGCCCTTCCAGCGGTAGGATTTCACGAATGCGGCGACGCGTGCCGCGCGTTCTTCCTCCGGAATCAAATCGAGCTTGTTCAGGACGAGCCAGCGCGGCTTGTCGAACAGCGCCTCGTCGTAGCGTTGCAATTCCTTCACGATCGCGCGCGCGTCATGCACGGGATCCGACTCGGTGTCGAGTGGCGCCAAGTCGACCAGATGCAGGAGGAGCCGCGTGCGCGCGAGGTGGCGCAGGAAGCGATGGCCCAGCCCCGCACCCTCCGCCGCGCCTTCGATGAGTCCCGGAATGTCCGCGACGACGAAGCTTCGTGCTTCCGACGTGCGTACGACGCCCAGGTTGGGCGCAAGCGTGGTGAACGGGTAGTCGGCGACCTTCGGACGCGCGGCGGAAATGGCGCGGATCAGCGTGGACTTTCCCGCGTTGGGCATGCCGAGCAGGCCGACGTCGGCGAGGACCTTCAATTCGAGTTTCACCTTCCGCTGTTCGCCCTCTTCGCCCTTGGTGAACTGGCGTGGCGCGCGGTTCGTGCTCGATTTGAAATGCAGGTTGCCCAAGCCTCCCTTGCCGCCTTTCGCAAGGAGAAAGCGCGCGCCGTCGGTGGCAAGGTCCGCGAGCCGCTCTCCGGAGTCCGCGACGCTGATGACGGTTCCGACCGGCATGCGCAACACGATGTCCTCGGCGCCGCGCCCGTACTGGTCGGCGCCGCGGCCATTCTCGCCGCGGTGAGCGCGATGGATGCGCGCATAGCGATAGTCGATCAGCGTGTTGATGTTGCGATCGGCCA
>JAYTIR010000166.1:0-1643 GCA_043731765.1 Burkholderiales bacterium | reverse complement strand
TTCGACGGCGCGGCCGGTACCGATATTCCCGCCGAGGGACGCAATCTCGGCCTCGTGTTCCAGTCCTATGCATTGTGGCCGCACAAGACCGTGTTCGACAACGTGGCCTACGGCCTCAAGCTGCGCAAGATCGGCAATGATGAAGTCAGGACGCGCGTCACCAAGGCGCTCGCGCAACTTTCGTTGGGGCACCTGGGCGAACGCTTTCCGCATCAGTTGTCGGGCGGACAGCAGCAGCGCGTCGCGCTGGCTCGCGCGCTTGTCTACAACCCGCCGGTGATCCTGCTGGACGAGCCGCTGTCGAACCTCGACGCCAAGCTGCGCGAAGAGGCCCGCGCCTGGCTGCGCGAACTCATCGTCCGCATGCAGCTCTCGGCACTGTGCGTTACGCATGACCAGAGCGAAGCTCTCGCGATGTCGGACCGCATCCTGCTGCTCAACAACGGACGCATCGAACAGCAGGGCACGCCGCAGGAAATGTACAGCGATCCGGTCACGCTGTTCACCGCCGACTTCATGGGCAGCAACAACAAGTTGACCGGTCGCGTGACCGAAGTGCGCGATGGCGCGGCGCTGCTGGAAGGGGATGGCTGGAAACTGTGGGGCGCGGCGCGGCAAAGCGCCAAGGCGGGGACGGACGGCACCGCGATGATTCGTCTCGAGCGCATTCGCCTGACCGATGGTCCCGGCGACAACCGCCTCGAGGCGGGACTCACGACGTCGATGTACCTGGGGGACAAGTGGGAACACCTGTTCGCGCTCGGCGAGTCGCGGTTGCGCGCCTACGGTGACAAGCCACTCTCCGCCGGCCGGCATTGGCTCGAGGTTCCGCGCGAAAGTCTCTGGGTGTTCTGAGTCCAGCGCGTCAGTCGAAACCCGCCGCGTGGAAGCGCTCCCGGCCTCGCTCACTTGTCATGGCCTCGACAAACATTCGCGCCGTCACGTTGGCGGCGTCCGGAACCCAGGCGGTGTAAGTCGTCGCCAATTGCAGCGCGTCGGGCAGCGGACCTGCATAAGCGGTGGGGTCGATGTGCAATATCTCGCTCACCTGTGTGATGCCAAGCTCTGCCTCGCCGCGCGCCACCTTTTGCACCACATCGAGACCGTTGGCCGCAAGAAGGGTCCTGGAGGCCAAAGCTCCGCGCAAGTCCAGCTGGTCGACGATGCGCGAAAAATGAATGCCTGTTGTCGCACCCCGCGCCGGATCTCCATAGGCGACCGAATCAGCGCGCAACAAGGCCTCGCGAAATTTTGCCACGCTCGACAGGTCGGGCCGCGCGGCGCCCTTGCGTACAGCGACGCCGATGCGGACGGTTCCCAGGTCCCGGAACCATGCATCGTTAACGGCGCGTGCGCTGATTCTGGCTGCAATGCGTCCGCTGCCGTTGATGACGATATCGGGCCGCGCGCCCGCGGTCAGCTTCTCGTCCACCTGTCCGGCCGTGGCGAATTCGAACGCGACGCGGTGCCCTGTATCACGGGTGAATTGCGCGGCCGCTTCGGTCATGGGGACTTGCACCGCGGCGGCGCTCAAGACCCTGACTTCGTCGGCGACAACACCAGTCGCAAAACTCGCAGCGAGCGCGCCAAGAACGATCAATGCACATCGCATCCTCATTTGCGTCATCCGCCCTCATTCTGAC
>JAYTIR010000165.1:0-1790 GCA_043731765.1 Burkholderiales bacterium | reverse complement strand
GGCACCGGCTGCGCCGGCATGGCGTGGGTCAGTGTGCACGCCAGCCTTTCCGCGGGACTGCAGAGCACCGCACCCGGCTGGGTACGCGCGCGGGCGGTCGCGATTGGGTTGATTTCGGTGCAGGCCAGCATGGCGGTGGGCAGCGTGCTATGGGGCTCGCTCGCCTCAGCGCTGGGCACGCACATCGCGCTGGCGCTTTCTGCGGGAACGCTGATCGCGCTGCATATGCTCAACCGCGGCGTCACGGTGCGGATGGGCAGCGAGGCCGACGTGACGCCCGGTACGCAGTTGCCGACGCTGACCTTCGCCGACGAACCGGAACCCGACGACGGCCCGGTGCTGATCCAGATCGAGTACCTGATCGAGCGCGGCCGTCGCGCCGAGTTCATGCGCGCGATCCAGAAAGTGGAAGCGACGCGGCGGCGCAATGGCGCGACGAGCTGGCGCGTCTTTCGCGACCTGGCGGAGGAGGGCCGCTTTGTCGAGCGCTACATCCTCGCTTCGTGGGGCGAGTACGTCAGGCTGCGCAACCGGATGACGATGGCGGACCGGAAGCTCCAGGAGCAGGCCGACGCGTACCAGACGGATGGGGTGCCGGTCCGGGTGTCGCGGCTGATCGGCGTCAATGCGCGCGACGCGGAATTGGTGCAGGCGGCAGTTGGTCCGGTCTGAGGCTGAGGGAGTTCGAGTTGTCGTGTGTTGGTTTGGGGCAGCGTGCGCGCCGGCCTCGCTCATCCCAGCCCTTCTCCCCGACGGAGAAGGGAGTTTCCGGCCTACCACCGCTGCGGAAAATTACGCTTGACCACGACGTGCCGCCGGCTGATCTCGTACATTGAATCGGCGAAGGATCGCAAGGTTTTGAGACGGACGATGTTGCAAACATCGGTGGGGCGGCTGAGGCCTTTGAGCATCATGCTGCCCAGGCTTTCCACTTCGACCAGGTGTTCGACCGCCGCGGCGACGCGCGCCGACACCAGCGTCTGGCCGTTTTTGGCTTCCGCCGCAAGCCGCGCGGCGATGTTGGCTACGGTACCTATCGCGGTATAAACAACGGATCCTTCGAAGCCGACTTGTCCCAGCGTCGCGAAACCCTGGGCGACGCCCACGCCGAAACCGATTTGCCGGCCGCGCCTGCGCCAGTCCTCCACGAGCCCCGCCACCCCTTCGTGCATGCTGAGCGCGAGCTGCACGGCGCGCTGCGCCGGGTCGGGGCAGGGCAGCGGATCGTTGAAGAAAACCATCAAGCCATCGCCCTGAAAGTGATCGAGCGTTCCCTCGTAACGGTGGACAAGCGGCCCCACTACGTCGTGATACTCGCGCAACAGCCCCATTACCTCCTCGGGCTCTGCGGTTTCTGCGAACGCGGTAAAGCCGCGCAGGTCGCAGAACAACACCGCAATGTCGCGGCGGTGACTTTGCAAAATGCCTTCGTCGTGCGACGAAACGATCATTTCCGCAAGCTGCGGCGCGAGGAAGCGCTTCAGACGCGAGACGCGCCCGATTTCCCCGACCTGTGCCGCCACGCGCGCCTCGAGCGTGCTGTTCAATATGGCGAGTTCGTCCGTTTTCTTCTGCACCTCGTCATGTAGTTCCTTGATGCGCAGCATCGCGCGTACGCGCGCCACCATCGGGCCGTGATCGACCGGCTTGGTCAGATAGTCGTCCCCGCCCGCATCGAGGCCCGCAACGATGTCTTGTGCACCGGCCTTGGCAGTGAGCAGCACAATCGGAATGAATGGCAGCGAAGCATCCGCTTTCAGGCGCCTGGTCACGGCGATGCCGTCGAGCTT
>JAYTIR010000164.1:0-1515 GCA_043731765.1 Burkholderiales bacterium | reverse complement strand
CGGCCGGCGATCGCCACCGGTTCCGTTCCAGCCGAAGCCGGCGCGAAATCGTGTACTGGATCGCGGGCTCGTCCACCCCCTCGGGGAAGTACTCCGAATGCGACGTCACCGACCGCGACCACTGGGTCTGCCAAGCGCACGCAGGCGAGCAGCCCTCCATTGCCCACGAACTTTCCGACGGCAGGCCGGTACAACACGTTGCCGGAATCGACCTGCCGTTTCACGCCATCAACAAGTGGAAATGGTGGGCCCTGCATTTCGGGATCCCCGGATTCAGCAAGGCGGAATTCAGCAGCAGTTTCAATCCGCACGCGCCCGGGAACGCGCTCCCTGACGCAGCACGCAAGTAACCTGCACATGACTGACGAACCGACGAGCATGGCGGTACTGTTCGCCGACGTCTGCGGCAGCACGCGGCTTTACGAGTCGCTGGGCGACGCCGAAGCGCTCGCGACGATCGGCCGGTGCGTCTCCCTCGTCAGCAACGTGTGCGTCGGACACGGGGGCCGCGTCGTCAAGACCATCGGCGATGAGGCCATGGCCGTGTTCGCATCGGCCGACCAGGCCGCCCAGGCCGCCGCGGAAATGCAGGCGAGAATTTCCGGGCAACCACCGGTGGGCGGATCCCGTCTCGCGATTCGCGTCGGATTTCATTTGGGCCCCGCGATCGAAACGGACGGCGACGTCTTCGGCGACTCCGTCAATGTCGCGGCCCGGATGGCGGCGCTGGCCAAGCGCGAGCAGATCATCCTGTCGGCGCAGACCGCCGACGCACTGGCCCCATGGTTGCGCGCGCGCGTCCGCGAGCTGGACACACTGACAGTCAAGGGCAAGGCCAAGGACATCGGGATCTTCGAGCTGATCTGGCAGGACGGCGAGGTGGATCTGACCGCGGTCGCGACACGCTGGAAACCGTTGCCGGCGCGCATCGTGTTGCGGCATGGCACGAAGGAACTCGTGCTGGACGAGTCCAATGCCACGATCACCCTCGGCCGCGATGCCCAGAACGACATCGTGATCGCCGACCGCAAGGCGTCAAGACTGCATGCCCGGATAGAGCGTCGCCGCGACAAGTTCGCAATCATCGACCAGAGCTCGAATGGCACCTTTGTCACCGTCGACGGCGAGCCCGAAATCATGCTGCGGCGTGAGGAGCTGACCCTGCGCGGACGCGGCTGCGTGACTTTCGGCCACGCCTACCTGGACGACCCCACGGAGTTTCTCGCCTTTTCCTGCGTGGACTGAAGGCAACGGCCGGGCAGCCGGCACGTCGTGCTGTAAGATGCACTGATCTCGCCGCCTGCCGCGTCCGGCCGGCGGTTTTTATTTTGCGATACCCGGTTTTGCGATGAACGAAACCTCCTTCCCTGCCGATCTCGTCCGCGACGTTGCCCGCCGCCGCACGTTCGCGATCATCTCGCACCCGGACGCCGGCAAGACCACGCTCACCGAAAAATTGTTGTTGTTCGGCGGCGCGATCCTGATGGCGGGAACGGTCAAGGCGCGCAAGAGTTC
>JAYTIR010000163.1:0-2963 GCA_043731765.1 Burkholderiales bacterium | reverse complement strand
CGATCGCAGGATTCGCGGGTGAGACGGCGCAGGCCCTGCCCTTCCGCGCCCAGTACCCACGCCACCGGGCCGCGGAGGTCGGCGGTAAAGAGGCTTTCGCCCCCCACGTCGGCGCCCAGGAGCCAGATGCCACGCTCCTTCATTTCCCGCATTGCCCGGGACAGGTTCGTGACCGCCACCACCGGGACTGTATCCGCGGCCCCGCACGCGGCTTTGGCCACCGTGGCATTGACGCCGACCGCGCGGTCCTTGGGCACGATGACCGCCTGCGCCCCGAATGCGTCCGCGCTGCGCAGGCAGGCGCCCAAATTGTGGGGATCCGTCACGCCATCCAGCACCAGCAGCAGCAACGGTGTCGCGCCGGGTTCGAGTACGTCATCCAGCGTGACGTGCGGCAACGCATCGTCGACAACCGCCACCACACCTTGATGCTGGCCATGGCCGGCCAGCGCGTCGAGCCGCGCACCGTCGACCGGGTGCACAGAAACACTCGCGGCTTCGGCCCGCGCGACAAGATCGCGCAATCGCGCATCCTGCCGTCCCGCAAGGACATAGAGGTCATGCACGGCATCCGCGCGCTGGCGCAGGCGCGCCGTGATGGCATGGAATCCGAACAGGGAACGTGTGGCGGGCATCGAACGACGTGGGTGGCGGGCCGCAGCGGCCGCGAAACCATGTGGTAGTGTAACGCGCACTCGTTGGCAGCCTTCTTCTCCCGCGAAGCGCGTCCCCATGTTCGACGAAGATCTGCAGCAACTGATCCGCGCCATCCTGCTGGTGGTCGGCGCCATTCTTCCCATCGTCAACCCGGTTGGAAGCGCGCCGATGTTCCTCGCGATGACCCATGGCGCCGACAGCACAACCCGGCGGACACTTGCGGGGCTCGTCGCCGTCAATTCGTTCGTGCTGCTGCTGGGGTCGCTGATTTTCGGCAACTTCGTGTTGCGGCTTTTCGGATTGTCGGTGCCCGTGGTGCAGTTGGCCGGGGGGCTCGTCTTGTGTTCACTGGGCTGGCGGCTGTTGACCGAGGCGGCGCCCACGGCGCCTGCGGTAAAAACCAATCCCTGACCCGTGGACCTGAGGCACTTCCTCGAGGGCGTGTTCCTGGTGTTCGCGGCGTTGCTGCCGATCGTGAATCCGCTCGGTGGGGCGCCCGTATTCCTGGCGATGACCCGTTACGCGGACGACCCGACGCGCGCGGTCCTCGCGCGGAAAGTCACCGTCAACTCGTTCGTGCTGTTGATGGCGTCGGTGTTCATCGGCACCTACGTGCTCGAATTTTTCGGCCTGTCGATTCCGGTGGTGCAAATCGGTGGCGGCCTCGTTGTATGCTCGGTCGCATGGGATCTGCTCCGCGGCGCAGATGTATCGAAGAAAACCAACGCCGAGGACCTGCACGACCCGGAAGCCGTCGCCACCGAGGCGTTCTATCCGCTGACGTTGCCGTTGACCGTCGGGCCGGGTTCGATCTCGGTTGCGATCACCATCGGCGCCAACCACCCACAGACCGTGCGCTCGTTCCTCACGGCAGCGCTGTCGTCGCTGCTGGGCGTCGTCCTCATCTGCATTTCGGTCTACCTTTGCTACCGCTACGCGCAGCGATTGTCGAAGTTCTTAGGCGGCGCCGGCACCGCCGTCGTGGTTCGTCTGTCCGCGTTCATTCTGTTGTGCATCGGCGTGCAGATCATGTGGAACGGCATCGACGCGCTGACCGGGATCACCGGGCCGCCACACGTTCCGCGGCCGTAACCTGCGCCTGGCAGCGGCAGTCCGCCTCGGCTATAATGTTCGGCTTACTATCGCCGGCGTAGCTCAGTTGGTAGAGCAGCGCATTCGTAATGCGAAGGTCGGGAGTTCGACTCTCTTCGCCGGCACCAAATGCCTAATGGCCCGCACCCGCGGGCCATTGCCGTAAACGGAATGAATTAATCAGCTTCCGGCGTCATTCTTCCCCGGCAAATAGCCCCTCGACCGCGCAAACGCCAGTGCCAATTTGCGGCGTTGCAGCGGTTTCAGATGCGGCGCTGCGGCGTTGATCCTCATTTCGCTGTCAACTACAGCTTGTGCAGCGAGCTTGGCCTGCAACTCGCCGAGATCGCCATTTGCATCCGCCGGGATGCCGAGCATCAGCCGGATGTGCCGGTCCCGCACCTTTATGCAAAGTGCACCCATGCCGATACCGGCGGTGATGCCTGCCATCACGAAAATCGCAATCCAAATAGTCATTGTTTGCTCCGATGACGCCCCGTTGCCAGGGCCTGCAGGTTATTCAGCAAGCGGCGTGCCAACCGGTGATTGGCTCTGGCAATTTGCAGGATTGGCCGACGAACGGGTCGAGTGGTCGCCGAACAACCCGGTCAAATCTGCGCCACGACGCGCCGGATCCACTGCGCGGTCAGCTTCTCTTGCACAGCGTTCTGCTTCAAGCGCAGGTCCAACGCAGGAAAATCGACGTTATCGAGCGGCTGGTCCTGGTTGAAACAGGAAAAAACATAGGTCACCTTGCCCGTGACCGGATCGCGCTGTGGCTGCAGGCATTGCGCGCAGATCTCCTTCATCATGCATTGCATCGGCGAGTTGATCGACCCGATCGCCCGGTGGTCGGGCTTCAAGTACGGCGCCAATACCGTATGGCGCGCGGCCGCAACGGCGGCCATCATCTTGTCCGAACCGATGGCAATGATGCGGTCGCATGCACTGAAGGCCAGCGCCTGGCTTCCGAGTTCGCCCGCCGCGTACGCGCGCATCGCCTGCACGATGTTGCCGACGAACGCGCGGTCGTCCGCGCGTTGCGGCGTAAATCCAGGCGCCTCGTCGCTGCACCAGACCACGACGTCGGCGGCCGCCTCGATCTCGGCCACCTTGTAGCGGTCCTGCATCTTTTTGTAGCCGGCGAAGTACAGCACCTTCGATCCGGCATTGCGAAACGCCTGTCCGATTGAAAACAATACCGCGTTGCCGAG
>JAYTIR010000162.1:0-18242 GCA_043731765.1 Burkholderiales bacterium | reverse complement strand
GATCTCGTGCTGGCGCGCGACCCGCCGGCCAAGTCTGGCGATCTCGCGCTGTCCGAGGGGCTGCATTGAGCACCGCAGGCGGTCATCCATGAGCATCATGGTGTTGTTGTTCGCCGCGGTGCTGGCGCTGGTGCTGATCAATGTTCCCATCGCAGTGTCGCTCGGCATTGTCGCGGTCGTGGCGATGGTCGTGAGCCACGGCATGGGCATCCTGCCAAACCTCGCGCTCGTCGCCTACAACGGCGCGACCAATTTTCCGCTGCTCGCAATTCCGCTGTTCATTCTGGCCGGCGCGATCATGAACGCGTCGGGGATATCGGGTCGGCTGATCGCGTTCTCGTCGTCGCTGTTCGGCTGGATCCGTGGCGGCCTGGCGCACGTGTCGATCGGCGCGTCGATGTTCTTCGCGGAGATCTCCGGTTCGGCGGTGGCCGACGTCGCAGCGTTGGGCTCGATCCTGATCCCGGGAATGAAGGCGAGGGGTTACCCGGCGCCCCTGGCCGCCGCGGTGTGCTCGTCGGCCGCCACGCTCGCGGTGATCATTCCGCCGTCGATCCCGATGATCCTGTATGCGGTCATGGCGGAGACGTCGGTCGTGCAGCTGTTCGTCGCCGGCATTGTGCCCGGCGTCCTCGGCGGGTTCGCGCTGATGGGGATGGCGTACGCGCTGGCGCGGAAGTACAACCTGCCGCGCGAGGAGGCGTTTTCGCTGCGTCGCGTCCGGCAGACGGCGCGCGACGCGCTTTGGGCCTTCCTGCTGCCGATCATCATCCTGGGCGGTATCTTCGGCGGGGTGGTCACCGCGACGGAGGGGGCAGCGCTGGCGGTGGTGGCGGCGTTGTTCGTGGGGCTGGTCATCTACCGCGAACTCGACCTCGCGCAGCTGCGCAAGGCCGTGATCGACGGCGGCGTGCAGACGGCCATCGTCATGCTGCTGGTCGCCACCAGCGGGCTGCTCGGCACCTACCTCACTGAAGTGCGGGCGCCACAACAGCTCGCGCAGGCGGTCGCGGAACTGACCCAGAACAAGTGGGTCGTGCTGGCGCTGCTCAATATCCTGTTCCTGTTCCTCGGCATGTTCCTGCATTCGGCGGCGGCGATCATCCTCGTCGTTCCCGTCGTGATGCCGCTGGTGAGATCGGTCGGCATCGATCCGGTGCATTTCGGCCTGATCGTCACGATCAACCTGGGCATCGGCCAGCAGACGCCGCCGGTCGCGAGTGTGCTGATGGTCGCAAGCGCTATCGCAAAGGTGTCGATCTGGGAGGTGACGCGCGTGAATGTCTGGTTCATCGGTGTCCTGCTCGCCGTGCTGATGCTCGTGACCTATGTGCCGGTGACCGGGCTCGGTCTGGTCCATTACTTCTATCGGTGAGGAACGGCGCGCCATGACCGAACTCATTGCACTCGAGCGGAACGGACCCATCGCGACGGTCGTGCTCAACCGTCCCGAAAAGCTCAACGCGCTCACCAAGCCCATGTGGCGGTTGCTGGGCGAAACGATCGACACACTTTCGGCCGACGACACCCTGCGCTGCGTCATCGTGCGCGGTGCCGGCGAGAAGGCGTTTTCGCCCGGCAACGACATCGCGGAGTTCGCCACCGAGCGCGCGAACAAGGCGCAGGCGATCGACTATGGAATGGTGATGCACGCGACGGCGCGCGCGCTTGCCAACTGTCGTCATCCGCTGATCGCGCAGATCCACGGCATCTGCGTCGGCGGCGGGCTCGAGATCGCTGCCTTGTGCGATCTGCGGATCTGCGGCGCTTCGAGCCGCTTCGGCGCGCCGATCAAGAATCTCGGTCTGGTGATGGCGTATCCGGAAATGGCGCCGCTGGTCCGGCTCGCGGGGGCGGACGTGGCCCTCGAGATCCTGCTCGAAGGGCGGATCTTGGACGCGAACGAAGCGAAAGAGAAACGCCTGGTCACCCGTGTCGTGGCCGACGACCAGGTTGCGGCCGAGACGTGGGCCACGGCGCAGCGCATCGCCGACGGCGCGCCGCTGGTCGCGCGCTGGCACAAGCAGTTTGCCCGCCGGTTGGCCGACACGCGGCCACTCACGGCCGACGAATACGACGAGTGCTTTGCCTGCTTTGATACCGAAGATTTTCGCATCGGTTACGCGGCGTTTCTGGCCAAGCGGAAGCCGGCGTTCGTCGGACGATGAGCAACAGCGCCGGGAATACACCGCCGCATCGCGGTCCGCTGGCGGGAATGCGCGTGCTCGAATTGGCGCAGATCATGGCCGGGCCGACGTGCGGGATGATGCTCGCCGACATGGGTGCTGACGTCGTCAAGGTGGAGAAGCTGCCCGGCGGCGATGACTCGCGCGATTATCGTGAACCGCGCGTCAACGGCGTATCGGCCCCGTTCCTGATCCTGAATCGCAACAAGCGCGGTATCGCGCTCAATCTGAAGCACGCGCAGGGTCGCGAAATCCTGCTGCGCATGGTGCGCGATGCCGATGTGCTGACGGAGAACTACCGGCGCGGCACGATGGAGAGACTCGGGCTCGGCTATGACGTGCTGGCGGAGGCGAATCCGGGTCTCATCTACTGCGCGGTCTCCGGCTACGGGCGCGACGGACCCTATGCCGACAAGGGCGGCTTCGATCTCATTGCGCAGGGCTTCGCCGGATTGATGTCGGTCACCGGAGAGCCCGGTGGGCCTCCCGTCAAGACTGGCAATCCGGTGGCCGACATCAACGCCGGAATCCTGGCGACCGTCGGCATCCTCGCCGCCTACGCGCACAAACAGAAGACCGGTGAGGGCCAGTTCGTCGACACCTCATTGCTGGAAGCGGCGCTGCAACAGACGTACTGGCACGCGGCCATCTACTTTGCGACGGGAGAGTCGCCCGGACCTACCGGCTCCGCGCATTTGCTGACGGCGCCGTACCAGGCCTTTCGCGCCAGCGACGGCTGGATCAATATCGGCGGCGCGAATCAGGCCAACTGGGAGCGGATCGCCGAGGTGCTGGGTCACCCGGAGTGGCGCGACGACCCGCGCTTCGGCACGAATTCGGCGCGCATGGCGCATCTCGAAACTCTTGCGTCGTTGATGAACGCGGTGCTCGCGACGCGAACGAAGGTCGAATGGGTCATCGCATTCGATGCGGCCGGCGTGCCCGTTGGACCCGTGCACACGATCGGCGAGGCGCTCACGCATCCGCAGACGCTGGCACGGGACATGGTGGTCGATCTCGTGCATCCACAAGCCGGAGCGACCAAGGCACTCGGCTGCCCTGTGCATTTTTCCGCGACGCCCACGGCGATCACGCGCCCGGCGCCGATGCTGGGCGAACACACGCGGGAAGTGCTGCGCGAGTACGGCTATGGCGATGCCGACATCGACGGCTTTGTCGCTGCGGGCGTCGTCGAGGCCGCGGCCTGCCCCTGAATTCTGTGCGCCCTTACTCCAGCCGAATTTCACCGTCGAATTTCACGTTCAGCTTGAGGCCGGCGATGTCCAACGTGACCTGGGCGGGAAACGCTTCCGTGCCCGCGACCACGCCGTTGGCCACCGCCCTGGCGACGGCCTGCTCGATTTCACGCTGCGAATTGACGCCGACCATTTTCAGGAATTTACGAATGCTCAGATTGAAAGTTTCTTCGTTCATGGTTGTCTCCGATGGTGAGAATTTCGCCGGCCTGCCCCGCCGGTGTATGTTACGGCAGTAAATACCTTCGTCGACGAGGTGATTCCCTGATGGACCGGCGGGCATTCATCGGTACCGTGGCAGGCGGTCTCGTGGCTGCGCCCCTCACGTTGCTCGCACAGCCGCAACCCAGGGTTGCCCGCATCGGGTTTCTCGCGGCCGATTTGGCGTCGGCCCGCGTTCAGCGAGCTTTTCTGCAAGGCATGCGCGAACTTGGCCTGGTCGAAGGCCGGGATTTCGCCGTCGATTGGCGCTTCGCGGAAGGGAGGTACGAGCGCCTGCCGGGCCTGGCGGCGGAACTCGTGCGACTGAAGGTCGATGTCATCGTGGCGGTGACGACGCTCTGTGTCCAGGCGGTGCACCGGGCAACGACGACGATACCGATCGTGATGGTCGGGGTGCCCGATCCGATCGGCGAAGGATTCGCGACCAGCCTCTCCAGGCCCGGCGGAAATATCACGGGCCTGTCCAACATCGTGACCGAGGTCAGCATCAAGCATCTCGAGCTGCTGCTCGCCGCGGTACCCAGGCTTTCGCTGGTCGCCGTACTGATCAACTCGGGCAATCCCAGTGATGCGCTGATCCTGGAGCAGATTCAGGGCTCCGCCTACACGCGCCGCATCAAAGTGTTTCCAGTCGAAGCTGGCACCGCAAGCCAGATCGAGGCGGCCTTTGTCGCGATCGCCCGCGCCCGCGCACAGGCCCTGATCGTGGCCGCGGACTCCTATTTCGACGTGCAGCATGAACTCATCATCCGGCTCGCCACAGGCAACCGGCTGCCGACGATCTTTTCCAACCGGGAAATGACGGAGGCCGGCGGCCTGATGAGTTACGGCCAGGACCTGGCCCTGCACTACCAGCGGGCCGCGACCTACGTCGACAAGATTCTGAAGGGTGCCAAGCCCGGCAGTCTCCCCATCGAACAACCTACGGTGCTGGAGTTCGTCATCAACCGCAAGACTGCCCGGATGCTCGGGCTCGCCATTCCGCGCGAACTGGAGTTGCGCGCCGACCGCGTAATCGAATGATCGCGCGCGGGTTCCGCCCGCCCGCGCATGTCACGGTTTGATCTGACCCCGGATCTCGCCGCCGCGGTTGGCCTCGCTGTGAATGTTGAAATAGAGATTGCCCGCCTTGTAGCTCTCGTACTGCGCGTCGGTCAGTTTGGCGCCCGGTGGCACTGTCCAGAGGTTTGGGTTGTCCGCCGTCCTGGTCAGCGGAACGATGATCAGCCCGTTGGCGCCTGCGGCGGCTTCGTGAATATGGGCGACCGTAGCGGACATACCGGTGAACGTTACACTGCCGACCACTGATCGGTCCGCATTGACGGTGATGGTGCCGACTCCCGAGGCCGACGTCGTTACCGGCGGTATCTCCTGATTCCCGCTCAGCGCGACCTTGATTTCCTGGCTCCACCCGCAAATCGCGTGGGTGGTGAGCAGGACGGCGCACACGCTCATCGCAATGCGTCGCGCGCACCTCATCGTCCGTGGCACTGAATTCATCTGTCGGCTCCCATTGATTTCACTCGCTTCGTTCCTGTCGATCATACGCCGCGAAACAGGGACAGACCACGAATTCCGGAATCAGCGATAACCGATCGACGCGCGAACTCTGCAATCGCCGTCCGTCCCTGTGTGCCCTCACTTTCATCATTACGCCGCCGCGCTGAATTTCCCGGCCTGATAATCCTGCACGGCCTGGATTAACTCGTCGCGCGTGTTCATGACGAACGGGCCGTGTTGCGCGATCGGTTCGCCCAGTGGCATGCCCGCGATCAGCAACGCGCGCGTTGGTTCCAGGGCGCGCAGCACCACGCCATCGCTGTCGGCGGTGTTCCTGAGTATCGCCATTCGCTGCGCCGGCACGCGCGTCTCGCCGATCTTGAGCGCGCCGCGGTAGACGTACACGAACGCGTTGAATTTCGCCGGCAGCGCCTGAGCAAAAGTTGCCTCCGCATCGAAATGCAGGTCGAGATAGAGCGGTTCGGTGATCTTGCGCTCCATTGCGCCGGCCACGCCGTGACTGCCGCCCGCGATGACGCGCGCGGTCACGCCCTCGGGTGTGCGCAACTCCGGAATCTCCGCGCTTTGAATGTCGCGATACCAGGGCGCGCGCATCTTGTCCTTCGAGCGCAGGTTGAGCCAGAGCTGGAAGCCTTCCATGCGTCCGTCGGCTTGCTCGGGCAGCTCCGAATGGACGATGCCGCTCCCGGCGGTCATCCATTGCACGCCGCCGTTCTTCAGGAGCCCTTCGTGGCCGAAGCTGTCGCGATGGCGCATTTGACCCGCGATCATGTACGTCACGGTTTCAAAACCGCGATGGGGATGATTCGGAAAGCCGCCGATGTAATCCTCCGGATTGTCGGTGCCGAATGCGTCGAGCATCAGGAACGGATCGAGGCGGCGCTGAAATTGTTGCGTCAGCACGCGCGTGAGCTTGACGCCCGCGCCGTCGGATGTGGCCTGGCCGGTCACGAGCTGTTCGACCGTGCGCGCACTTGTGACGGCTTCGGGCCGCAGCGTGGTGGTGATCGTCGTTGTCATGTGCAATTCCCTCAATGTACGGCAGGTGCGCGAAGGTTGCGATTCAGGCCGCCACCAATTCCTCGATCTGCGTATGTGCTGAAGCCAGTGCATTCTGCTCGGCCTCGGGCCCCATCGCCAGACCTTCGGCATACACGAACTGCACGTCGGTCATGCCCAGGAACGTGAAGATCGTCTTCAGGTACGGCACCTGGGTGTCGTTCCCCGTGTTGCGGTACAGGCCGCCGCGGGTCAGCGCGACATAAACCTTCTTGCCCTTGAGCAGCCCTTCGGGACCCTTGGCGGTGTAGCGGAACGTCACCTGGGCGCGCGATATGGCGTCGATCCAGTTCTTCAGCTGTGCCGGCACGCCGAAGTTGTACATCGGCACGCCGAGCACCACCACATCTGCGGCCTGAATCTCGGCAATCAAGGCGTCGTCCAGCGCGACCCGCGCCGCATGCTCCGGCGTGCGTTGGTCGGCCGGGGTGAACAGCGCCTGCAGAGTCGCTTCGTCGAGTTGCGGGTGGGGCGTGCGGGAAAGGTCGCGGACCACGAGTGTTGCCTCCGGCTCGTGCGTGCGGATCCGCGCGACCAGGGCGTTGGCCAGCTTGGTCGAATGCGAACCATCGGTTCGGGCGCTCGAGTTAACTTGCAGGATCTTCATAGTCACTCCTTGGGTTGACGTTGATGATGGAGTGAATATAATTGTTCCGAAATAGATCCGTAAGTCATAAAAATGGATTACATTGTTGCTGTGGTGGAACAATAAGGCGATTATGGACCTCGAACCGAACGACCTTCTCCTCTTCGCCCGGGTAGCCGACGA
This sequence comes from Burkholderiales bacterium, assembly GCA_043731765.1. GTDB lineage: Bacteria > Pseudomonadota > Gammaproteobacteria > Burkholderiales > Casimicrobiaceae > VBCG01. Next base: position 11,229 of record JAYTIR010000162.1, on the reverse strand, counting down.
AGGCAGCTTCACCCGGGCGGCCGAGCGCCTAGGACTGCCGAAATCGACCGTTTCCAGGCGCGTCGCCGCGTTGGAGGCCCGGTTGGGCGAGCGGTTGCTGCTGCGTACGACGCGCAAGCTCACGGTCACCGACTTCGGGCATAGCGTGCTCGAGCATGCCCATCAGGTCGTCGCCGAAGTCGAGGCGGCGACGCAGCTCGCCCAGAATCGCCAGGTCAGGCCGAGTGGGCGCCTGCGGGTGTCGATGCCGGGGGATTTCGCTACGGTCGTCATGGGAGCACTGTTCGCGGAATTCATTGCCAAATTTCCGGCCATCTCGCTTGAAGTGGATCTGTCGCCGCGGCGCGTGGACCTGATCGGCGAGAACTTCGACGTTGCCATCCGCATGGGCGATCTGCCCGACGATGCCTCGCTCGCGGCTCGCCGGTTGGCGGTGTTTTCCGCGAGTCTTTATGCCTCGCCCGATTACCTCGCGCGCCGCGGCGTTCCGTCCGAGCCTGAAGCATTGATGGAGCACGACGCCTTGCGCCTGTTGATGCGCAATGGCGAACCGATGCCCTGGGTGCTGACGCGTGGCGAACAGAGCTGGGAGGGCATTCCCCCAGGCCGCGCAACTGCCAATTCACCCGAATTGCTGATCCGCCTGGCCCGTTCCGGTGCCGGCATAACGATAGTGAGCGACCACTTCGTAGAGCCGTACGTCCGGAGCGGAGAACTCGTCCCGGTGCTCGCGGACTGGAGCCTGCCTCCCACCCCCGCCTGGGCCGTGTTTCCCGGGCGTCGCCTCATGCCCGCGCGCACGCGTGCATTCCTTGATGCCATGCAGGCGGAATTCTCCGGCCCGAGATGCCAGGCCGAGCAGGCGAAGGTCGAGGCGACCAAGCGGAAAATGCGGGCGACGGTGGCGAAGACGATGAAGTATTCTGGTAATATGGTAATGACGTAATGCGAAAGGAGCCCTTACCGTGCCCGCAATTTCCAAAATCACTGCCAAGGGCCAGACCACCGTTCCGCAGGAGGTTCGTGCTGCACTGAACAGCAAGCCGGGTGATCTGATCGCGTGGGATGTCGAGCCCGACGGGCGCGTTGCAGTAAGACGGATCCAGCCTGCCGACATCGAGTACCTGCAAGCGGTCCAGGGCACGTTGAGCGAGTGGCATACCGCCGAAGACGAGCAAGCCTATGGCAAGCTTTGAGCGCTTCGATGTCGTCCGCGTGCCGTTCCCGTTCACGGATCGCCAAGCCGAAATCAACCGACCGGCACTCGTCATCTCCGATGGCGCATCTTTCAATCACCCGGCCGGACACAGTGTAATGGCCATGATCACGTCAGCGGGCCACGCGCGATGGCCGCTCGATGTTCCCATCACCAATCTCGAACAAGCCGGACTGCCGGCGCCGTCGATCGTCCGCTTCAAGCTCTTCACTCTCGACCATCGGTTTGTCCGTGGAAAGTTGGGACGGCTTGCCGAGAAGGATCGGGCAAAGGTGCAAAGGGCGATAAAGCAACTCTTGTCGTAGAAGCCGGAGAAGGGTGCGGGAGCGGAGCGTCGACCGCAACGATCTGCGCGCCGTTGCGCAACCTGTTCCCCTCATGAACAAAAAATCACCATGAATTTTCTCATGCAGGCAGCAATCTTTCTTGCGACGGCGGTGATCGTCGTACCGCTGTTCCGGCGCTTCAAGCTGGGCGCGGTGCTGGGCTACCTGGCCGCCGGCGCGATCATCGGTCCCTGGGGTCTGGGCGTGGTCCCCCACGCGGAAGCCACGCTGGATTTCGCGGAGTTGGGCGTGGTCCTGCTGCTTTTCCTGGTTGGGCTGGAACTGGAGCCCTCGCGGCTCTGGGCGTTGCGACATCCGGTGTTCGGATTGGGCGGCGCGCAGGTGCTGGTGACGGGCCTCGTGCTGACCGGCATCGCGCAGTGGCAGGGACTCGGTTGGCAGGCCGCGACGGTCATCGGCTTCGGTCTCGCGATGTCGTCAACGGCCATCGTGCTCGCATGGCTGGGCGAACGCGGCGAATTGAGCGGTCCCAGCGGGCGCCGCGCGTTCGCGATCCTGCTCTTCCAGGATCTGGCGGTCATTCCACTCATTGCCCTGCTGCCGCTGTTGGCGCCCGAGAAGACAGGCGCGGCGAATGCGTGGGCGCTTGCCGCAAAGGGGGTGGCCGCGATCGTGCTTGTCATCGTCGTCAGCCGCGTTCTGGTTCGTCCGCTCCTGAAAATCGTCGCGCGCTTCGGCGGGCGTGAAATCTTCACGGGCGCGGCGCTGCTGGTCGTGATTGCCGCTGCGCTGTTGATGGAGCTGATCGGCCTCTCGATGTCGCTCGGCGCATTTCTCGCCGGCGTGCTGCTGGCCGATTCGGAGTTCCGGCATGAGCTCGAGGCCAACGTCGAGCCGTTCAAGGGACTGCTGCTCGGGCTCTTCTTCATGGCCGTCGGGATGAGCGCCAACCTGGCGTATTTCGCGGCGCATCCGCTGCCGGTGCTTGGGCTCGCGATCGGCCTGATGCTGCTGAAGACCGTGCTTCTCTACGTAGTCACAAGGGCGGCGGGCACGGACAACGCCGACGCGCAGCGCATCGCGGTGTTGCTGGCACAAGGCGGCGAATTCGCCTTTGTGCTGTTCACGGCAGCGCAGGCCGTGGGAATCATTCAAGGCGAAACCGCGCAGTTTCTGGTGCTGACCGTGACGATCTCGATGCTGTTGGCACCGCTCTCCTTCGTCATGCACGAACGGTTGCTTGCGCGCTGGCTCGAGCGCAAGAAGCCTCCCGAGTTCGATCTCATTGACGGTCCCGGCAACCCCGTGATCATCGCGGGCTACGGACGCTATGGCCAGATCGTGTCGCGCGTGCTGCGGATGGCCGGCATACCGTTCACTGCGCTGGAGATCAGCTACCAGCAAGTCGACTTCGTGCGCAGGTTCGGCAACAAGGTGTACTACGGCGACGCATCGCGCCTGGAACTCCTGGAATCGGCCAGGACGCGCGACGCGAAGCTGTTCGTTCTGGCCATCGACGATGTCGAGGCGTCCGTCAAGACCGCGGCTCTGGTGCGCAAGCACTTTCCCGATCTGCCGATTCTCGCCCGCGCGCGCAACCGCGTTCACTATTACCGCTTGCGCGACCTCGACATCGAAGCCATCGAGCGGGAGACGTTGCTCTCGAGTCTCGAGACGGCGCGGAAGGCGCTGGAGCAACTGGGACTCGAGCCCGCACAGGCGGCGCGGGCCGTGAGTCTCTTCCGCGAACACGATGCGCGGCAGCTCGAAGCGCAATACGCGGTGCGCCAGGACGAAGCGCAGCTGATCCAAACCGCGGCGCAGGCGGCGGCTCAACTGCAGGAGCTGTTCGAATCGGACGTGAAAGCGGGCGGAAACGGCGCGTCGGGAAAATAGAGTCAGAGACTACTTTTCTGGCGACTCATCGCTGACGTCGCGAAGCGTCGCGGTCAAGCGGTCGACGACGACACGCTCGCACACAACGAAGAGTACAAAGAAAAGAATGCTCAGAACGACCATGCCGAGTATCTCGACAAGCTGTTGCAGCGCGCCGTCTTCGATCACCGTCGCTCCGTATTTCTGGAACAGCGCGAGGTTGGCCTTGAGCACGACATACAAGTCGATGGAGGTTATTCCGGACAGCAGGAAAAACGCGCCCATCAGCAAGAACGTCAGCAACGAGTTCCGTCTGAGAAACTCCATCGAATGTCGCAGCAAACTCATGCGGGATTGATAGCGGACACGATCCAGCTCGAGCCGTTCAGGCTCACGTGGCCATCCGGTGCGGCAAGTGGGGCGAAAGCGCGTTCGATGGCATCGAGAATGACAGGAAGGTGCTGTTCGCCCACCTCGCGCACAAGGCGGGAAGTCGGTCCGACCCGCAGCGAACCCTCGGCTGCTGCGCGCGGTGACGCACCAACATTTATCGCCGTGTCGAAGCGCTGCACATCGATTTTGCCGAAGCCCGCGTCCGACAGGATGGCGCGCAACCTTTCCTCGTCGGCGAATGCGAAGGGGCCGGGCGCAAGGGGATCGGCGGGTGGCGGCGTGATGCCCATTGCCGCGCGCGCGGCGGAGAGTGGTGTCATCGCCCACGGGTTGTCCCGCGGCGTTCGCCAGCAGACGAACACGGACCGGCCACCCCTTCGCAGCGACTTGCGCAAATTGCGGAAGGCGGGGCAGGGCTGGCTGAAGAACATCACGCCAAAACGCGAGAACAGCAAATCGGTGTTGGCCGGAAGTTCGGCATCGGAGGCATCAGCCTCGCGGAAGGCGAGATGCGCATACCGCGCCTGTGCGCCATGTGAGCGAGCAACCTCCAGCATCGGCTGCGACACGTCGACGCCGAGGACGGCCCCTGTCTCGCCGACGATTCGCGCAATTTCCATCGAGGTGTCGCCGCACCCGCAGCCGACGTCGATCACCCGCTCTCCCGGTTGCGGCGCCGCGGCTTTCAGCGCGGCGACACCGAACGGTACGATGACGTTGTCGATTTCCCGCTGCTTCTGCGCCCAAAGCTGGCCCATGGCACCGTTCCATTCTGCAATCTGTTCGGAGTTGTCAGTTGACATGGATCGCTTCATCCATTCGATTTCCCTTTCGCATTGAATTCAGGTGGCTGCATACAGGCTGCCAGTATAAGTGCCACACGCGGTTCCGGTGAACATAGCGCCTAACGGATTCCATGCTGTGCCGCCAGGACGCGCCAGTCTGCTCACTCGCGGAACCTCTTCAACGCGAACGCACCGAGGTCGAGCTGGCTCGCGCCATCGATCACCAGTTCCGACAGCGCCTCGCCGATCGCGGCCGAGTGCTTGAAGCCGTGGCCCGAACAGGGCGACGCGACGATCACCCGCTCCGCGTTGGGGAGCGTGTCGATGACAAATCCGAAATCCGGTGTGACCGTGTAAAGGCATGTGGCGGCCTTCACGCACCTGCTGCTCAATCCGGAAACGCAGGGAGCGACGTACTCGTCGTACATGGCGCGGATTTCCGTGTCGGTCACGCGGCCCTCAACTGCTTCGGGAGTTGTCGTGGCGTCGTATTGCTCGGTGGCGACTTTCAGTCCGCCGCGCGCGCCATCAATCGCCGGAAAGCCGTAAATGCCCTGGCGTTTTCCCTGCAGCTCCCAGATGAACACCGGGAAATTTTCCGGAAGAAAAGGCGTGACCGGACCCTCGATATCGAACCAGCAAAGCACCTGACGGTAGATCGTGAGGTGCTGCGCAATCGGTTTGTCGACGAATTCCGGAAGCCACGGACCGGCCGCGAGAATCAACCTGTCGGCTGAATACGTTCCGCGGTCGGTCGTGACCGTCACGCCGCTGTCAGATACATCGAACGCCGACGCAAGCTCTTCCCGGTGCAGCTCCGCGCCGTGCTGCTCCGCCAAAGCAAGCTGCACGCGAACGCATTCTTCCGGCCGCACGAATCCGGCGCCGGGCTCGAAGTAGCCTGATTCGTCGTCCGCAACGTTGAACTGGGGAAATTTTTGCCGGATCTGCCCGGCGTTCCATATTTGATGGGGGATTTCGTATTTGACCGCGGCTGCAACCGTATTGGCGAAGAAAATCTCGGAATGGCTTCGCGATGTCTTCGCCTTGCTGGACAGGACCAGGCCGCCATGGGTCGTCATGAGTGTCCGGCCGGTCGCGTGCTCCAATTCGCGCCAGATCTGATGGGAGCGCATCGCAAGCGGCGTATATTGCGCGCCCTCGCCGATCCCGAGACGCGTGATGCGAGTGTCGCCGTGCGTCGAGCCGTGGACGTGGGGAGGGGAATACCGATCGATGCCGAGGACCCGGTTCCCCTTCCGGGCCAGTTGATACACCGTGGCGCTGCCCATGGCGCCCAGACCGAGCACAATGGTTTCAAATCGTCTCATCGGAGGTTGAGATATCCGACGTTCAGGCTGGACGGCGACAGGTACTTTTCCAGGAATTCCTCGAAAGGAAGCGTGTCGGCGGCCTCGATTTCGCGCTGTTTCCCGAGCGACTCCCGGGCCAGCCGCGCAAAGCGCTTCGAGACATCAGCGGATAGCGGCAGCTTCAGGATGGTGTCGCGATGCGCGACCGACTGGGCCAGGACGAAGCGGACGTAAGTGTTGCCATGATCGCGCGCCATTGCCTCGAGTACGCGGGCCGAGGGTGTCGTGGTGGAATCGTTGAGCGCGGTAGCGGCGTTAGCGAGCGCATCGCGGTGCGCGGTCGTGCCGTTCGCGGCGTCCAGCGCCGCGGCGATGGGCGCGCATTCCGCGAGAATCCGGCCGCCCCATTCGACGAGCGTCACCTCCTGCGATCCTTGGGTGAGATTGAGGCCCGGTTCGCGGCCGCGCGCCGCGACCTTTTGCTTGTTGCGCACAATGGCACCGAGTTCGTCGGGCGTGTCGGGCGGGCTGTCACGCAGAAGACAGTTCAGCAAAAACATGTCGAGAAAGTGCAGCGTGCCCGCAGTGATGCCGATCGGACAGAACGGATCGAGGTCCATGAGGCGCACTTCGACGTACTCGACGCCGCGCTCGCGCAATGCATGCAACGGGCGCTCACCCGGCCGGATCACGCGCTTGGGACGGATCGTGCCGTAGAACTCGTTCTCGATCTGCAGCATGCTGGTGGCGAGTTGGCGATAGTCGTCGCCATCGCGGATGCCGATCGCCTCGTAGGGAGGATAGGGCCGCGTGAGCGCATCCTGCAGCGAGGCAGCGTAGCTTTCCAGGTTGTTGTAGCTCACCTTGAGCGAGGACTGCGCGTCGCTCTGGTAGCCCAGGCGCCCCATGCGCAGTGAAGTAGCATGCGGCAGGTAGCGCGTGCCCTCGCCCAAACGTTCGAGTTCGTGCGGGCGACCGGCGACGAAGCTCGAGCACACCGCGGGCGATGCGCCGAAAAGGTAGAGCAGCAGCCACGAATGGCGCCGGAAGTTGCGGATCAGCGCGAAATACGCCCCGTTCGACTGCGGGCCCGGCAACGAGAAGTTGTAATGAATCCCGGATATCGTTTGCATGCGCCGGCCGTAGCGATACGAAAGTCCGCTGCGATACACGGTCTTCGCGCGGCCGACATTGGAACTGCCGAAACGTCCGAGCGGAATGGAATCGTCGGAAGGCAGTCCGCACGGCATGCTCGCGCACCAGAGCATTTCGTCGCCGATCGCGCGATACACAACCTGGTGAATCTGCGTCAGCTCCTTCAGGCAGGCGTCCGCATTGGATTGCACGCCGGTGATGAGCTCGAGTTGCGACTCACTGAAATCGGTGGTGATGTGCGGGTGGGTGAGTGCCGAGCCCAGCTGCACCGGATGGGACGTGGTCGCGAGCATCCCGTCGGAACGCACGCGCAGGCTCTCCTTCTCGATGCCGCGGCGCAGGCCCTGCAGTACCTCTTGTGGCAATGAATTCAAGCGTTGCTCAAAGGTTGTTGCAGGCAAGGGCATTGGAGATCCGGTCAGGCGCGGGACGCGCATTGTATAACGGTGCGCTGGACTGCCTCATTCTGGTCGCAGGACAAGCGCAATCAACTTCAATTGATGGCGTCGGCGTTCGGGGCCGAAACCATGTGGCATCCTCCCCAAAGTAGTGGCAGACTCGACTTTTGCAAGTTGCCTCGGCCATGACTACGCTCCCCACCGGCACTGTCACGTTTCTCTTCACGGACATCGAAGGGTCGACGCGCCTCATCCAGCAGCATCCGGAGGCGATGAAAGGCGCGCTCGCTCGCCACAATGCGGTGCTGCATGGCGCGATAGGCGCCAACAAGGGACACGTGTTCCAGGTCCTGGGCGACGGATTCTGCTCGGCGTTCGAAAACGCCCCCGATGCGCTCGCCGCCGCGCTGGAAGCCCAGCGCGCGCTGCACCAGGAAAACTGGGGCGATGTCGGCGCCGTGCGCGTGCGGATGGGCCTGCACACGGGGACCGTCGAGGCGCACGGCGGAGAATATGCCTCATCGTTGACGCTTGCGCGCGCGCAGCGCGTGATGTCCGCGGGGCATGGCGGGCAAACGCTGCTTTCCTCCGCCGCCGTGGACCGCGTCAGCCAGGCGCTGCCCGGCGGGACGACCTTGCGCGATCTGGGCAAGCACAAGCTGCGCGGGCTCGCTGAAGCGGAGAACATCTTTCAATTTGTCGCGGCGGACCTGCCCTCCGCGTTTCCTCCGTTGCGAGTGGAGGATATCGCCGCGTCGACATCCGCGCCGTTGCAACAACTGGTGCGCGGCCAACTGGTTGGCCGCACCAACGAATTGCAGCAGTTGCGACAGCACTGGGCGAATGCGCAGCAGGCGCGCGGGCAGCTGGTCCTGCTTTCGGGCGAACCGGGGGTAGGCAAGACGCGGTTGGCGCAGGACCTGGTCGCGCACGCGCAAAAGAGTGGCGCGACGCTGCTGCGTGGCGGATGTTACGAGTACGAGGCAACCACGCCGTACCTGCCTTTCGTCGAGGCGTTTCGCGAATGGACCCACCGCCATGGTCCGGAACAGTTGCGCAGGGCGCTCGGCGCGACCGCTCCGGAAATCGCCAAGTTCGCCCCCGAGATCGAGTTGAAACTCGGCACGCTCGCGCCCAACCCGCCGCTGTCTCCGAGCGAAGACCGGATGCGCCTGTTCGACAATGCCGCGCGTTTTCTGCAATCGCTGGCCGCCGAGCGCGGCCTGCTCGTTTTCATCGACGACGTGCACTGGGCGGACCAGGGAACGCTGTCGTTGCTGCATTACCTGTTGCGCCATCTGCGCAATGACCGCGTGCTTTTTCTCGTCGCCTACCGCGAAATCGAACTGGACCGCACGCATCCGCTCGCGTCCGCGCTGGTCGAATGGAACCGCGAACGCCTCGGAACTCGCATCGCGCTCGGGCGGCTCACCCGCGAAGACACGGGCACGTTGCTGGCCACGCTTTTTGGCGTCAAGAATGTATCGGAGGATCTGGTCTCGGCCCTTTACCGCGAGACCGAGGGCAATCCATTCTTCATCGAAGAAGTCATCAAGTCGCTGATCGAGCAGGGACAGATCTATCGCGACGGCGACGGCTGGGGTCGCAAGGAAACGCACGAACTGTCCATTCCGCAGAGCGTGAAGGAGGCGATCGGACGACGACTAAACCGGCTGAGCGAGCCGGCCGTGGACGCGCTGCGAACGGCGGCCGCGCTAGGGAAGATTTTTCCGTTCAGGGAGTTGGCGGCGGTGTCGTCGGCGAGCGAGGACGCGCTGCTCGACGCGCTGGACGAGGCAACGGCCGCACAACTCATCCGTGCGAACAGCGGCGGCCCGGGCGCTTCGTCCTCCGGCAGCGACGACAGTTTCGCCTTCACTCACGACAAGATTCGCGAAGTGCTCTATGAGGAGCTGAATCCGATTCGCCGCCGCCGCCTGCATCAGCGCATTGGCGAGATGCTGGAGACGCTGCACGGCGCGTCCGTGCAGGAGGGCGAGGTGACGGGAAAGGGCGCGGACGAGCACGCGCAGGACCTCGCGCATCACTTCATGCAAGCGGGGGACCTCCAGCGGTCGCTTGCCTACTCGCGCCGCGCCGCGCGCAACGCAGTGCGGGTGTTCGCGCTGGACGAAGCGCTGAAATTCCTCGAACACGCGCGCGAATCCGCCGAAGCACTGCACAGCAACGACGATCTGAATGTCATCGACGAAGCGTTAGGCGACATTCACGAAGCGCGCGGCACGATCCTTCCCGCGGTCGAGAGCTACGAGCGTGCGCTGGCCGGGTCAACCACGCTGGAAGCGCGCGCCGCGCTCAAGGCCAAGCTGGGCAATGCGTACGTGCCGCTCGGCGACCCGCGAGGACTGGCCTACCTCGAGGAAGCCATCGCGGAATTGAATCCGCAGTCGCAACCGAACGCGCTGGCACTCGCGACGGCATTGATTGGTCGTTATTTTCATTATCGCACCGAGCACAGGAAGGCGATCGAATTCCTGGAACGCGCGCGGCTCCTGGCCGAACCGCTCGACGACGCTGGAACGCTCTCCAACATTTACACGTACATTGCCGGCGCAAATCAGCACCTGCTCCAGTACGACGAAAGCGACCGCTGGGCGCGAGCCAGTATCGCGCTGGGAGAGCGCAAGAAATTCCCGTACGCGATCGCGTCGGGCAATGAGTTCCTCGCAGAAAATGCCGCGAGTCGCGGTCGTTGGGACGAAGCGCTCGCCTTTGCCGAATTGGACCGGGTGCATGGCGCCAGGAGCGGCTCGCGCGCGCGCGTGGCGTGGAGCGGCTTTCCGCAGGTGGTGAGCCTGCACGGCAAGGGCGAGCTGATGGCGGCGCAGGAGGCGGCTCAGGTGGCATTGGAGGTGTGCAAGCAAATCGGCGAAGACCGGCTGGCGACCTGGTTCGACCCGATGATCGCCATCATCGCGGCGGACCTGGGGCAGGACGACGCGGCGCGGGTGCACGCCGAACGCGGGTGGGCACGCGCGCAGGAACTGGATCAATTGGTGCTGTTGGCGTGGGCGCTGCACGCGGCCGGCTGCGTGGCGATGCACCGCGGCGACGTCCATGGCGCTCTCGAATGGTACGAGCAGTGCGTTCGGCTCGTGCGCGATACGGAGAACGGCGTCGCGCGCATCCTGATTCTGGGAAGCGCGGCCGAGACCTTTCTGTGCGCAGGCCGGGTGGACGAAGCGGCGGCGCTTGCAAATCAGGCCATTGCAGTGGCGGAATTCGCCAAAGCGGCTAACATTCTGGCGCTCGCGCGGCGCGTGCAAGGGCAGATATTCGTCGTGCAGCACAAATACGACGATGCGTTGCGCGCGTACGACGAAGCGATCGTGACGTTTACGAAGATCGGCTGCCGGCTTGAACTCAACCGCGCGCTGTATCACCGCGCCTCGCTCCAACTTGCGCACGGGGACGCGGCGGAAAAGGCGGCAGCGCGCGCCGATGCCACCCGCGCGCGCGATGCGTTCGCCGAAATGGGCGCGGTCCACGATCGCGAGCGGACGGAGCAGTTGCTCGCGTGATGATCGCGGCAATTCGCCGCGGAGCCTTCGACTTCCAGGAATACCGATGATGTCCAATTCCGGCAAACCCGACCACGCGAAACTCGACCGGATCGTCGCCGACGCACGCCGCGCGGGCGAGCATCGCGCTACCGGTTATCGCGAGCAGGCGCTCAAGATCTACCCATGGATCTGCGGGCGTTGCGCGCGGGAGTTCGACCGCAGCAACGTGGTGCAGCTCACCGTGCACCACCGCGATCACAACCACGACAACAACCCGCCGGAT
>JAYTIR010000161.1:0-5151 GCA_043731765.1 Burkholderiales bacterium | reverse complement strand
CTGGCGGATGGGGTGGGATTCGAACCCACGAAGGACTTGCGCCCTTGCCGGATTTCAAGTCCGGTGCATTCGACCACTCTGCCACCCATCCCGCACGTGCCGGCGCGAAATTTCAGTCGCGAGGCGCCCATGGGCCTGGCGCCACCTTGAAACGGCCCCAGGGCGGCCAAATCTTAGCATCGGGATAGCGGCCCGAGTTTCCCGGTCCTCCCTGCCAATGAAACCCTGCGCCTTTCTGTTAGTCTAAGCACTTATACGGCCCGGTCGGGCCGCTTGTGGAGGGACCATGGATCCGAAATTCGAACCCGTCATGTCGGGCCAACCGACGCGGCCACGCAACCCGGTATTCGACGGCACCGTTGTGCCGCCGCTGGCGCAGAACAACGTCCTGCGCAATACGTACTGGCTTCTGGCGCTGTCGATGCTGCCCACGGTCGCAGGCGCCTTCGTCGGCGCGCAACTCAACCTGTTCGCGCAGTTCGCCGCCTACCCGATTGCCACACCACTGCTGATGTTCGCGGCCATGCTGGGCATGCTGTTCGTGGTTACCAGGCTGCGCAACAGTGCGTGGGGCGTCGTCGCGCTGTTCGGGTTTACCTTTGTTGCCGGACTGATGCTGACGCCGATACTCACCGTCTCGGCCGGATTCCGCAATGGCTGGCAGCTGGTCGGACTCGCGGGCGTGATGACCGCGGCGATCTTCTTCACGATGGCGACGGTAGCGACCGTGAGCAAGCGCGACTTTTCGTCCATGGGCAAATTCCTCATGGTCGGCACGGTCGTGCTGATTGTCGCCATGCTCGCCAACGTTTTCCTGCAGATCCCGGCGCTGACGGTCACACTGTCCGCGATCGCCGTGTTGATCTTTTCCGCGTGGCTGCTGCATGACCTGAGCAATCTCGTCCGCGGCGGCGAGACCAACTACATCATGGCGACAATGAATCTGTTTCTGAACCTGTTCAACATCTTCGTCAGCCTGCTGAACCTGCTGCTCGCGTTTACAGGGCAGCGCGACTGAATCGATAACCGGCAGTACTTTCAGGGCGCCAATCAGGCGCCCTTTTTTTTGGATGTGGAGAACAATTAACGTTCAAACAGCGCGATGGATTCAACATGCGCCGTGTGGGGAAACATGTTCACCACACCGGCGGCGGCGAGTCTGTAATCGCGTTCGCGCACCAGGACTTCGGCGTCGCGGGCGAGTGTGGCCGGATTGCACGAAACGTAGACGATGCGCGCCAAACCGCAGCTGTCGTCGCGCTGCGGCAGCGCCTTCACCAGTTCGATCGCGCCCTCCCGTGGCGGATCGATCAGGACGCGGTCGAGCCGTCCCAGGCCGGCGATGCTCTCCGGCGTGGCCTCGAACAGATTGGCGACGACAAAGCGCGCGCGTTCCGCAAGACCGTTGTGGCGCGCGTTGGCTTCCGCGCGCTGAACCAGGGCCGCGCTGCCCTCGATGCCGACCACGTCTGCGCCACGCCGCGCAATGGGCAGCGTGAAATTGCCCAGGCCGCAGAAAAAATCGGCGATGCGCTCGCCGGGCTGCGGATCGAGCAGTGCCAGCGCACGCCGCACCAGGACGCGATTGATCGCGCTGTTGACCTGGGTGAAATCGGTCGGCGCGAAGGGCATGGCCACGGCGAATTCAGGCAACAGGTACATCAAGGAGGAATCGGGGGGATGGAACGGGAGCACGGTGGCTGGACCGCCGGTCTGCGTCCAGAACGCAATGCCGTGGCGGTCCGCAAATTCGCGCAGCTTGGTCTCGTCGTCCGGTGTGAGCGCGGCGAGAATGCGCAGGACCAGCACGTAGTCCAGCGCGATGCCGTCGCCCTCCGATTGTTCCACATCCGGTCGTCCGCCCTCATTGCGTTCACCTTCATTTCGTTCCCCCACCGCGAGTTCGATCTGCGGCACGCGGTCGTAGATCGTCAGCGAGGCCACCAGCAAACGCAGCGCCGGAAGCAGATCGGAAATCTTCTTCGGCAAGACGTGACACTCGGTCATGTCGGCGACGAAACTCGACTTGCGCTCGTGAAAGCCGACCAGCACCACTCCTTTTTTCGCGACGTGCCGCACGGTGAGGCGCGCGCGGTAGCGGTAACGCCAAGCGGGACCTTCGATCGGCGGCAGCATTCGTTCCGCGCGCACGTGTCCGATTCGGGTCAGCGCTTCTTCCAGCGCGCGCTGCTTGGCGGCAATCTGCAGCGATGGATGCGCATGTTGCAGCGTGCAGCCGCCGCAAACGCCGAAATGCGGACAGCGCGGCGTGACGCGCGAGGCATTCGCCTTCACGACGGACGTGACGCGGGCCGTCTCGAACGTCGGCTTGATCCGTAGCGTGGCCGCGTGGACGCATTCGCCAGGGAGCGCGCCTTCGACGAAAATCGCCTTGCCGTCGAGCCGCGCGATGCCGCGCCCTTCCTGGTCCAGCGATTCGATCGTCAGGAGCGTGGTGGGGGTGAGGGCAGAGGTGACGGCCATGCGGCGCGGCGGGACAAAGGTCAAGAAAACCTGCGAAAGGCTGCGAATTGTACCGTCGAGAGGTCGAAACCATGCGCAGCAGCGGTAAAATTCGATCCATGAAGGTCCTCGCGTTCGACACGTCCACGAACTGGCTTTCCGTCGCCTGCGGCGGGGACGACTCGTGGTGCGTCCGCGGGGAACTCGCGGGTCAGGCGCATTCCGAACGCTTGTTGCCGCTCGTCGACGCCGTGCTGGCGGAGGCCGGGTGGTCGCTGCATACACTCGACGGCATCGCCTTTGGCGCCGGCCCCGGATCATTTACGGGCGTGCGGATTGCCTGCGGTGTCGCGCAGGGACTCGGCCTGGGCGCCGACCTGCCGCTGGTGCCGGTGCCAACATTGGAAGCGCTGGCGCAGACGGCGTGGCGTGAACATTCGGCGACTCAGGTGGCAACTCAGGTGGCAACTCAGGTGGCTACTCACGTCTTTGCCTGCCTCGATGCCCGGATGCGCGAGGTCTACGTCGCGGCGTACGCACGGGAGGAGGGACGCTGGTGCGAAATTCTCGCGCCCGCAGTCCTTAAACCTGCCGACGTGGCGTCGCCTCCCCGCAGTCGCGCCGCATGGTTCGGCGTCGGGGGCGGTTTCCTCGCTTATCCGGCACTGTCGACACAACTTGCTCTCGAGCACGTCGACGCCGATTTGGTGCCGGACGCGCGCGCGATCGGTGAACTGGCGCAGCCGCGGCTCGCTGCCGGCGAAGGCGTTGCGGCCGCGGACGCTCTGCCACTCTACGTCCGTCACCGCGTGGCATTGACGGCCGCGGAACGCGCTGCCGGTGCGCGTCTCTGATCAAATCTGCAACAGAATGGCCACGCTTCCCCGATTCGTGCCACGCGCTGCAGTGCTTTGGCGGCCGCTCGCTGCATCGGACGTTGCGTACGTCGCGGCGCTCGAGGCGCATATCCACGCCGCGCCTTGGATGCCCGACAATTTTCGCGAAGCCCTCGCTGCCGGTTACAGCGCGCGCGTTGGCGAACGGGAAGGGCGCATCGTTGCCTATGGCGTGCTGATGCTGGGGCCGGGCGAGGCGCAGCTCCTGAATCTCTCGGTCGTTCCGGATGCGCGTCGCGACGGATTGGGCGGCGAGCTGCTCGCGCAATTCCTGGCCGACGCGCAAAGGCTCGGTGCCGAACAGGTGTTCCTCGAGGTTCGCGCATCGAATGCGCCGGCGATTGCCCTGTACGAACGCGCCGGTTTCGAGACGATTGCCCGGCGCGAGTCCTACTATCCTGTCGGAAGCACCGGCGCTCCGCGCGAGGATGCGCTGGTCATGCGGCGCGCATTGGTCAACAGGTAATGGCGACGCGCGACGACATCCTGGTCGAACTCGGATTGACGCCGACGTGGCGTCGCCGCGGCGCGGCCGAACTATTGCCGGCAGAAATTGAAATGGAGGCGCCGCCCACTCCTGCGATGCGCGAACCCGCGCCCCAATCCGCGCCTGAACGGATTACAACGGACGACGGTGCGGCACGTCGCGCGCGGATTGGGGCACTGTCATGGGGCGAGTTCGCCGCCGACGTCGATGCGTGCAACGCGTGCGGCCTGTGCAAGACGCGCAACAAGTCGGTTCCGGGCGTGGGCGACGTCAACGCCGAGTGGCTGTTCGTGGGCGAGGCGCCGGGCGCGGAGGAAGACGCGAGAGGCGAACCCTTTGTCGGCCAGGCCGGGCGCCTGCTCGACAACATGCTCGCAGCCCTTGGCCTGGCGCGCGGCAATAACGTCTACATCGCCAACGTACTCAAATGCCGGCCACCCAACAACCGTACGCCTGAACCCCGGGAGACCGACGCGTGCCGACTGTATCTGGAACGGCAGGTGGAACTGATCCGGCCGAAACTCATCGTCGCCTTGGGCAAGAGCGCCGCCTCACTATTGCTCAACACCGACGCGACGATTGCGAGCCTGCGCGGCCGGGTACACGAGTATCGCGGCGTGCCCCTGATCGTGACCTACCACCCTGCCTATCTGTTGCGCAATCTGCCGGACAAGGCGAAGGCGTGGGAAGATATGCTTCTCGCGCGGCGCACCGTTGCGACGTCCGATCGCAAATTACCTGCAGTTCCGCCGCCTGTCGCTTAAGACCCTTGCGCCGGCGGCGATCGCGCCCCATATTGCAGTTTGCGGGTTGACCGCCCGTTAGACATCCGCCTGGAGGAAACATGCTGAGAAAAATTGCCGTCCTGTGCGCCGCCATCGTCACCATGACGCTTGCCGGCTGTGGTTACAACGATTTGCAGCGGCAGGACGAAGGAATCAAGGCCGCGTGGTCGGAAGTGCTGAATCAGTATCAGCGCCGCGCCGACCTCGTGCCCAACCTCGTCAACACGGTCAAGGGCTATGCCGCGCAGGAGCAGACGGTGCTGACCGACGTGACCAATGCGCGTGCCGGTGTCGGCGCGATCAAGGCCACGCCCGAACTCATCAACGACCCGGTGGCTTTCCAGAAATTCATCGCGGCGCAAGGCCAGTTGACCGGCGCGCTGTCGCGGCTCCTCGTCGTCGCGGAAAATTATCCGCAATTGAAGTCCGACGCACTGTTCCGTGACCTGCAATCGCAGCTCGAGGGCACCGAGAACCGCATCACCGTGGCCCGCAAGCGCTACATCGACACCGTGCAAGC
>JAYTIR010000160.1:0-1798 GCA_043731765.1 Burkholderiales bacterium | reverse complement strand
ATTGCTGCGGCAATTGCAGAGCGGCGCCAAGCTCGGTCTGCCGCATTCGCGTCCGATGCCGGGAATCGGCGCACGTTGTCATGAATTGCGCATCGTAGACGAAGGCGCTACATGGCGGATTGTCTATCGCCTCGATGTCGACGCAGTCGTAATTGTCGACGTGTTCAGCAAGAAGACGCGTCAGACGCCTGGGCAAGTTATCGCGAACTGCCGGCGCAGGCTCGTCCAGTACGATGAGCTGACACGATAAATTATCGAATCTGGAGCGAACATGGAAAAACGGAAACGCGCAAAACTCAGGGCCGCTGGCTGGACAGTGGGGACACCACGGGAATTTCTCAAGCTGTCCGACGAAGAGGCCGCTTTTGTCGAGTTCAAGCTCGCTTTGAGCAAGACGCTGCAGGCATTGCGAGCGGCCCAGGAGTTGTCGCAAGTTGACGTTGCCAGACGACTGCAATCCAGTCAATCGCGCGTCGCCAAGATGGAGGCCTCGGATGCCAGTGTGTCGGTCGACCTTCTCGTCAAGTCGCTATTCAGGCTCGGGGCGCAACCTGCCGACATAGCCAAAGCCCTTCGTCCGCGTCGAAAGGTTCCGGCCGCTTGACATCGTCAGCGACCTTTGCGGCGAACTGGGACGAACCGTAGATCGTTAGCGTAGGCGATGCTAGACCATGACTCATCTCGAACTCCCCGGCCGCATCCTCTATCTCAGTGTCGACCCGGCAACGATGCAGACGCAGTTGGCGCGCAAGCAGGTGTCGCTGGCCGCAGCAGCGCCGCTGCGCGACGACGTTTCGACCGATGAAATTTCGCCGGTACCGTTCCTCACGCACTACGACGACAAGCTTGGCCGCTATCCGTATACAGGATACAAGGCGGGCGAGTTGCGTCCCATCGGCATCGACGCCGTGCGCGCAGGCGGCTTCTCCGTCACCGTGGGCGGCAGGCGTTACGGCAAGGGTTCATCGCGCGAACACAGTCCGGCCGCCGAGAAGCTGGCCGGCATCCGGCTGGTGATTGCCGAATCGTTCGAACGCATCTATAGGCAGAACGCCGACAACATCGGCCTGTTCACCTCGACGGATCTGGGTCTCGTGCCGCGCATCGAGGCAGGAGAGGTCATCAGCGTCGAGGAACTCGTCAAGGATCGCGACGCGTTGGCCGTGGCGATCCTGAAAAGCGGCGGCCTGCTGCGCTTCGGACAGCAGCACATGCATGACGTGCGCGAGGTTTCCGCGAATGACGGCGAACGACCACGAACGCTGTTCGAGAAGATTGTCGAGCGTCACGCGCTGGACATCGACGTGACGCCCGCCTACCCGAAACCCGGCGACGGCGCATTCGTGCGTGCCGACTGGCGTTTCATACACGAGTACTACACGGCGATGGGCGCGCACATGCTGCATGCCATGTTCGGCAAGCCGTTGCGGCTGCATGAACCGGAGTCCATCATCGTCTTCGAGGACCACACGTCGTATGTCGAGCAAAGCCCCGTCCATGTCCGGGGCGGGCTCGTGCCCAACGTCGTGGCGATGTGCCGCGCGCAGCGCGAGTTCGTCGCGCAGTACGGACTGCGCTCGCACCGCACGCTGACCGATGCCGAAGCGGCGCTCGACGACGGCAGCAACGTCGCCGGCATCTCGCACGCGATGATGGCCGAGCACTACGCTTTGCCCGGACAACTAGTCGCGGGCACGGATTCTCATACGCCGCACAGCGGCGCGCTGGGCTGTGTCGCGTTCGGCGTCGGCACGACCGACATGGCGAATGCCTTCATCACCGGCGCCGTCCGGATGAC
>JAYTIR010000159.1:0-2863 GCA_043731765.1 Burkholderiales bacterium | reverse complement strand
CCACGGCGCGTGCACGTCATTTACCGCCGTGTGGACGACGACTTTCTGGATCCGCTGGCCTTCCGGCCCGACTCGATGCTGGGCGTGCCGGGCCTGTTCGCGGCCTATCGCGCCGGCCGGGTCACGCTCGCCAACGCCATCGGCACCGGCGTGGCGGACGACAAGTCGATCTACCCGTTCGTGCCGGATATGATCAAGTTCTACCTTGCGGAGGATCCGATCCTCAGTAATGTGCCGACGTTCATGCTCTACAAGCCGAAGGATTGCGAATACGCGCTCGCCAATCTCGATAAACTGGTCGTGAAGGAAGTTCACGGGGCCGGAGGCTACGGCATGCTGGTGGGGCCCGCATCTACGGTTGCCGAGCGCGAGGAGTTTCGCAAGCGCATTGTTGCCGCGCCGGAGAAATACATAGCACAACCAACGCTGGCGCTGTCGACCTGCCCGACGTTCGTCGATGCCGGCCTGGCGCCACGCCACATCGACTTGCGTCCCTATGTCCTTTCCGGCAACGACGTCGACCTGGTGCCCGGGGGATTGACGCGCGTGGCACTGCGCGAAGGTTCTCTCGTCGTCAACTCGTCGCAGGGCGGCGGGACCAAAGACACCTGGGTCCTCGCGGACTGACGGGAACGGGGATCAACCATGGCTGCCCTGCTCTGTCGCACCGCGAACGAACTCTTCTGGATGGCGCGGCACATCGAGCGCGCTGAAAATACGGCGCGACTGCTCGACGTCACCTACCGCACGTCGCTGCTTCCGTATCACATCCAGGAGCCCGGGCTCGCGTGGGCGGAACCGTGGTCCGTGCCGCTTATCTCCACGGGCGTGGCCACGCCATACTACCAGCACTATCCCGAGCTCACGGCCGAAAACGTGCTCAAGTTCATGATCCTCGACGAGGAGAATCGGTCGTCGATATTCTGCTGCCTGCGCGCGGCCCGCGAGTCCGCGCGGAGCGTGCGCGGCGCGATCACGTCGGAAATGTACGAAGACCTGAACGGCGCGTGGATCGAGATCCGCGACCATGGCATCGAGCGCCTGCGCACGCAGGGTGTCTCGGAGTTCCTGGACTGGGTCAAGATGCGCTCGCACCTGTTTCGTGGCGTGACCTTCGGAACCATGCTGCGCGACGAGGCCTATCATTTCATCCGGCTGGGCACGCACATCGAACGCGCCGACAATACCGCGCGCATACTCGACACCAAGTACCACATCCTGTTGCCGTCGGCGGCGGACATAGGCGGGGCCGTGGACTATTACCAATGGGCGTCGCTGCTGCAGTCGCTATCCGGATTCGAGTCCTACCGCAAGATCTACAGCGACGTCATCTCGCCGCGGCGGGTGGCCGAACTCCTGGTGCTGCGCGACGACATGCCGCGCTCCCTGCACAGCTGCCTCAATTTCATCGACGACACGCTCGAACTCCTGTGCGACGACAGCAGCCGCGAGTTGCGGCGGCAGGCTGGTGAATTGCACGCGCGCCTTCATTACGGAAAGACCGAGGAAATCATCCGCTTCGGCCTGCACGAGTACCTGATGGATTTCCTGGCGCGAGTGTCCGCGCTTGGAGGCGAGATCAGCCGGCGCTTCCTCGTGCCCACTTATTGATTACCGATCGCGAATCGCCGACCTGTCAGGTCAGTTAGGTAGAATCCGCGGCTTTGCCCTTCAACTGTATCTTGCTGTTCCAGACTCTTAGCGCCCATGACCTACTGCGTTGCCATGTCTCTCGATGCCGGGATGATCTTCGCCTCGGATTCCCGCACCAATGCCGGGGTCGACCAGATCGCCCGGTTTTCCAAGATGAAGGTGTTCGCCAAGGACGGCGATCGCGTGATCGTCACGTTGTCGTCAGGCAACCTGGCGGTCACCCAGAGCGCGTTGAACAACCTCGACCACCGCGCCCGCGCGGGAGGGAATGAGCCCAGCATCTGGAATGCCGAGTCGATGTTCGACGTCGCCCGCCTCGTCGGGGATTCGCTGCGCGAGATCAAGGCCCGCGACGGACCTTATCTGGCGCAGAGCAACATCGAAGCATCCGGTAATTTCCTGATCGGCGGCCAGATCCGCGGCGAGCCCCACCGGTTGTTCCACGTCTATGGCGAAGGCAACTTCATCGAGGCCTCGCCTGACACGTGCTATTTCCAGATCGGCGAGTCCAAGTACGGCAAGCCGGTGATCGATCGCGTGATCAAGCGCAATTCCAGTCTCCTCGACGCCACCAAGTGCACGGTCGTGTCCTTCGACTCGACGATGCGCTCGAACATTTCGGTCGGCTTGCCGATCGACCTGCTGGTCTATGAGGCGGACAGCCTGACGGTGAAAATCCAGAAACGCATCGAAGAGACGGATGCGTACTTCCAGATGATGCATCGCGAATGGGGCGAGGGCTTGCGGCGCGTGTTCGCGCAGTTGCCCGATCCCGACTGGACATAGCGCCAACATGGCCATCCGCGTTGCGCTCTCCCACCGCACGACCTATCGCTTCGACCGCCATGTCGCCATCGGGCCGCACGAAATCAGGCTGCGGCCTGCGCCGCACTGCCGCACACCTGTTCTCGGCTATTCGCTGAACGTTTCGCCGGAACCGCATTTTCTCAACTGGCAGCAGGATCCTTACGGCAACTGGGTGGCGCGGCTGGTCTTTCCGGAACGCGCCGACAGGATCGAGATCGAGGTCGACCTGATTGCGGACCTCACGGTCATCAATCCATTCGACTTTTTCGTCGAGCCGTACGCCGAGACATTTCCGTTCACCTATGCGCCGGCACTGGCGAAGGAACTGATTCCGTTTCTCGAAACCGCGCCACTCGGCGCGCGCCTGACTGCTTGGCTGGACGACTTCCGCAAGACGATCCTG
>JAYTIR010000158.1:0-4687 GCA_043731765.1 Burkholderiales bacterium | reverse complement strand
GCGAACAGGTTGTCGAGCTTTTGTTCGTAGGTGTGATAGCCCAGATAGTCGTAGAGCTCCGCGCGCGTCTGCATCAGCGGCACCACCGACTTCTGCGTGCCTTCCGTGCGGATCGTCTGGAAGACGTTGAGCGCGGCGGCGTTCATTGCGCGATAGGCCGAACAGCAATAGAGCACGATGTCGACATTCGCCGAACCCAGTTCGGTCGTCGTGAAGAGCGGCGTGTGGCCGAATTCCGTGATGTTGGCGAGAATCGGCACCTTCACCGCGGCCTTGAACTGGCGATACATCGACAGGTCGGTCATCGCTTCGGGAAAGATCATGTCCGCGCCCGCTTCGACATAGGCGACGGCGCGTTCGATCGCGGCGGGCAGTCCTTCGACCGCGAGCGCATCGGTGCGCGCCATGATCACGAAGGCGGGATCGGTGCGGGCGTCGACGGCAGCCTTGACCCGGTCGACCATTTCTTCCGTCGAGACCACTTCCTTGCCCGGACGGTGGCCGCAGCGCTTGGCGCCGACCTGATCTTCCAGGTGCACGGCAGCAGCACCCGCCTTGATCGTCGAGCGGATCGTGCGCGCGATGTTGAATGCGCTGCCCCAGCCCGTGTCGATGTCGACCAACAGCGGCAAGGTCGTCACCTCGGTGATGCGGCGGACGTCGATGAGGACGTCCTCCAGCGTGCTGATCCCCAGATCCGGCATGCCGAGCGAATTGGCCGCCACGCCGCCGCCAGAAAGGTACAGCGCCTTGAAGCCCGTGCGTTCGGCCATGCGCGCGGTGTACGCGTTGATCGCGCCGATCACCTGCAGCGGGTGCTCGGCGGCGACGGCGGCGCGGAATGCGGCACCTGCGGACTCGATGGGCATCAGTTACGACCCGAGCAGCGCCGCGACTCCTGCGCGCTCTTCCTCCAGCTCCTTCAGCGTCGCATTCATTCTTTCCCGGGAGAAGTCATCGATCGGCAGGTCCGGCACGCGCGTGTATTCGCCGCCGGCGGTGGTGACCGGAACGCCATACATGACCTCCGTCGGGATGCCGTAGCTGCCGTCGGAGGCCACGCCCATCGTGACCCACTTGCCGTTGCTGCCCTGGATCCAGTCGCGCACGTGGTCGATCGCCGCGTTGGCCGCGGAAGCCGCCGACGACAGTCCGCGCGCTTCGATGATCGCGGCGCCGCGCTTGCCCACCTTGGGCAGGAATTCGTTGCGATTCCAGTCTTCATTGTTGACGAGTGTCTTGACCGATTGGCCACCGACGGTGGCGAAACGATAGTCGGCATACATCGTTGGCGAGTGGTTGCCCCAGACGATGAGCTTTTCGATATCGCCCACGGGCTTGGCGGTTTTCGCGGCGAGTTGTGACAGCGCGCGGTTGTGGTCGAGCCTGAGCATCGCGGTGAAGTTCTTCTTCGGCAGCGACGACGCCGACTTCATCGCGATGTATGCGTTGGTGTTGGCGGGATTGCCGACCACCAGCACCTTGATGTTGCGCGATGCCACCGCATCGATCGCCTTGCCCTGCTCGATGAAGATCCTGGCATTCTCCAGCAGCAGGTCTTTCCGTTCCATCCCCGGACCGCGTGGCTTGGCGCCGACCAGCATGGCGATTTCGGCATCCTTGAAGGCCACCATCGGGTCGGCCGTGCCGACCATGCCGGCGAGCAGCGGGAACGCGCAATCCTCGAGTTCCATCATGACGCCGCGCAATGCCGCCTGCGCCTTGTCCATCGGCAGTTCCAGCATTTGCAGAATGACGGGCTGGTCGCGGCCCAGCATTTCGCCCGAGGCAATCCGGAACAGCAGGGCATAGCCGATTTGGCCGGCGGCGCCGGTGACTGCGACGCGGATGGGTGCTTTCATAATGAGGTTCCTGGATCCAAAGTCTTAAGGAGCACGCTGCGGACTGCGGCGGACCGCGATGGCCGCAATTCGTGGTCAACAGGCCCGAGGGCGCATTCCCGTAGGGCGGAACGGACCCACCAGCGATACAATATTCTAGGCGCCGGTCTGCCATGATGTCAATCAAGTCTTATAACTAATATAAGATATAAGACATGAGATAGACAAACAGGCCGCTGGCTGTTGATAATGCCCGGTCGGGCGGTGCCCGGCACGCGCGGCAGCCTCGGCACGTCGCGGCTAGCCTTCAGAACCGCATCCGGTCCCGTGAAAGCCATTCTGATGCCGACCCACGCAACCGCACCGTCGTTCCAGCCGCTCTACCTGCAGATCAAGGCGCTGCTGCAGAAGAGTCTCGAGGTCCGCGAATGGGGGCCCGGCAAGGCGATCCCGTCGGAAATCGAATTGGCGGGACGCTTCGGCGTTTCCCAGGGGACCGTGCGCAAGGCGATCGACGCGCTCGCGGCCGACAATCTCGTCGTGCGCCGCCAGGGGAAGGGCACCTTCGTCGCGACGCACACGGAGGAGCGGGTATCGATGTTCCGCTTCCTGCGCATTCGCCGCAACGACGGTCGCAGCGAGTACCCGGCAACCCGCTTGATCGATCTTCGGAGGGGGAAGGCTGGCGTTGAAAGTGCACGGCTGCTCGAATTGAAGCCCGGCGATGCGGTCCTGATCCTGCGCCGGGTGCTGGAATGGGGTGGCGCACCCGTCGTGCTGGACGAGATGACGCTGCCGGCGGCGCTGTTCCGTGGCCTGACGCGGACAAAATACGAGGCTTACCGCGGCTCGATGTATGGTTTTTTCGAGACGCAATTCGGCGTGCGGATGCTGAAGGCGCAGGAGAGGCTTTCGGCCATCGCCGCCGATGCCGCGAGCGCCACGATCCTGGGTGTATTGCCGGGCGCGCCGCTGCTCGCGGTCGATCGCGTCACGCTGACCTACGGCAATCGCCCCGTCGAAGTGCGCCGCGGGCTGTGCAACACGCGCTCGCACCACTACGTCAACGAACTTTTCTGAGTCCGGCGGCTGGTGGCGGCGCATGCCGCATTGGCGAGTGCAAGGTGGGTATGGCGTTCACGCCCGGTTCTGGCGCCACTTGCGCGGGTGAGGCTATAATTCGTTGCTGTGCACAAAAAGTTCGCCGCAAGTGTCCAATCGGTGGCGGCGACCTACCGATTTTTCCGCCAAACCGATCAGTCTTAGGGGCATGAGATGGCCGCATTCGACCGTCCCGTCATCAAGCCGCGCCCGGTCTACCTCAACCTGTTCGCGATACGCATGCCGTTGCCGGCGGTCGTGTCGATCCTGCATCGCGCCAGCGGTGCCTTGCTTTTCGTCATCGGCATTCCGCTGCTTCTTTGTGTGGTGCAGCGGGCGATCGCGTCGCCGGAATCCTGGGCGCAGATGCGCGCCGCACTCGACGCGCCGTTCGCGAAACTCGTCGCCATCGCGCTCGCCTGGGCCTTCATCCACCATCTGCTGGCCGGCATCCGTCACTTGTTGATGGATGCGCACATCGGCGTCGAGTTGCCTGCGGCCCGCCAAGTTGCGGCGGTGACGCTGGTGCTTGCCATCGTCCTCACGCTCGCCATCGCGGTGCGCCTGTGGTGACGCCGAACCGGATCGTCGTCGGCGCGCATTACGGTTGGCGCGACTGGCTGGTGCAGCGCGTCACGGCCGTCGTGATGACGCTCTACACGATTCTGATCCTGGGCTTGCTGTTGTGGTTCGGCGGCCTCGATTTCGCCGCATGGAAGGCCGCGTTCGGCAACGAGGCATTTCGCATTTCCACGTTCGTGTTCATGGTGGCGCTGTTCTGGCACGCGTGGGTCGGCGTGCGCAATATCCTGATGGACTACATCAAGCCGGTGACGTTGCGGCTGACGCTGCAGGTGCTGGTGATCGGCGCGCTGATCGGCTATGCCGGGTGGACGCTACAAGTCTTGTGGGGCGGGCGGTGATCGCCGCCGCGAAGGGATGGCCATGACCGCCCTGCCCATCCAGAAATTCGATGCGATCATCATCGGCGCCGGCGGCGCGGGCATGCGTGCGTCGCTGCAGTTGGCCGAGGCTGGACTGCGCGTCGCCGTCCTGTCCAAGGTGTTTCCCACGCGATCGCACACCGTTGCGGCGCAGGGTGGCATCGGTGCGTCGCTCGGCAACATGGCCGCGGACAACTGGCATTGGCACATGTACGACACGATCAAGGGTTCCGACTGGCTGGGCGACCAGGACGCGGTCGAATACATGTGCAAGATGGCGCCGCAGGTGGTGTACGAACTCGAGCATTTCGGCATGCCTTTCGACCGCAATCCCGACGGCACGATCTACCAGCGTCCGTTCGGCGGACACATGGCCAATTTCGGCGAGACGCCGGTCCAGCGTGCCTGTGCCGCGGCCGACCGGACCGGCCATGCGATGCTCCACACGCTGTATCAGCGCAACGTCGGTGCGCACACGCAGTTCTTCGTCGAATGGATGGCGCTCGACCTGATCCGCGATGGAGAAGGCGCCATCGTCGGCGTCGTCGCCTATGAAATGGAAACCGGCGAAGTGATGATCCTGCAGGCGAAGGCAACGGTGCTCGCCACCGGTGGCGCCGGACGGATCTTCGCGGCGTCGACCAACGCATTCATCAATACCGGCGACGGGCTCGGCATGGCGGCGCGCGCCGGCATTCCGCTGGAAGACATGGAGTTCTGGCAGTTCCATCCGACCGGCGTTGCCCCCGCCGGCGTCCTGATCACGGAAGGCGTTCGTGGCGAGGGTGGCATCCTGCTCAA
>JAYTIR010000157.1:0-3352 GCA_043731765.1 Burkholderiales bacterium | reverse complement strand
GGTTCCCAGCGCACGTTCTGTACTTGTCGCGTCTGCACGCGGCCGTTTTCGGTGTAGGTCTCGGTCGTGTAGTAGTAGTGGCCGGCTTCGGCGGTCCATTGCGCATCCACCTGCGCATCGAATGTCCAGTAGGGGAGGTAGATGCCCTTCACCGTGTCGGTCAACGCGCGGCGCTTGAGCGCACCCGGGGCCAGCCACAGCTTTCCGTACCACTGCCTGATGCGGTCGCGGGCTGTGCCATCGCTGACGGTGAAAGGCAGCACGCTCTCGGGCCGGAACGCCGGTTTGGTTTCTTCGTAGGCGACGAGTTGCGCCGAGCCGCAGAATTCGCAGTTCTGCGCCTGCCGTTTCGGATCGAAGACGGAAATCGCATTGCAGCTCTGGCACTTGACCTGCCGCACTTCGGCCTTCCAGCCGCGCGCGTCGTCGCTGATGCCGCGCAGCGCTGCGGCGAGGTCGTGCTCGACGATGCCGCCGGTCGTGACGTCGAGTTTGGCTGGAGACTCCGTACCGCAGAACGGGCAGATCAGCTTCTGCCTGGCAGGATTCCAGACGGCCTGCCCGCCGCATGATGGGCAGGCAAACTTGGAAATCGCCGCGGTTTCGCTCATTGCTCAGGATGCAGCGACGCCCCCAGCGCGGCGCGCCGGCAACAACGCGGCGACATTTTCAGCCCTTGAGGAAGGCGTCGACCGCGGCGCGGGTCACGCGCCACTGCGTGCCGATCCTGCGGCCCTTGAGATCGCCCGCATCGAGGCTCGACATCACGTCGGATTCGGCGACCCCGAGCATCTGCGCCACTTGCGCCGGCGTCATGAGGTCGGGCGCTCCAGCGCCGTTCGGGGACACGGGCGCGGCCGGGGCCGGAATGCCAGGCGTGGTCTGCGCCATCAGGCCGCCGGTCTGGTTCATCATCTGCTGCGCCATGGCCATGCCCATGGCAAGTTCGGCGCCCGCGCCACCGATGCCGCCGCCACCTCCGGGCTGCCCCAACCCTTGTGCCATCTGGAACTTGACGTAGTCGTTGAGATTGCCCACCGCAGCCATGCTCGAGCGCTTGTCGATCGCCTGTTCCACTTCCGGCGGGACCGAGACGTTCTCGATCAGGAACGTCGTCATTTCGAGGCCGTACTTCTCGCCGATCGCCGGATTGATGAGCGGCAGCAGCGCCTCGCCCAGTTCGGCGTACCGCGAGGCCACGTCGAGCGCGGGGATCTTCGAGCTCGCCAGCGCCTCGGTGAACACGCTGACAATGCGCGAGCGCATCGTGTCGTTGAATTCGTCGAGACGGAAATGGTCGTCGGTGCCCGCCACTTCCTTCAGGAATTTCTTGACGTCGATGATGCGGAAATCATACGTGCCGTACGCGCGCAGCCGGACGATGCCGAAGTCGGTGTCGCGCATCATCACCGGATTGGAGGTGCCCCATTTGTTGCCGGTGAAAAGCCGCGTGATGACGTAGTAGACGTCGGCCTTGAACGGGCTTTCGAGACCGTATTTCCATCCCTTGAGATCGGACAGGACGGGAATGTTGGCGGTCGTCAGCGAATACTTGCCCGGAACGAACGTGTCGCCGAACTGGCCCAGGTACACGAATTGCGCGGACTGCGATTCGCGCACGATGAGCTGCGCGCCGTTCTTGATCTCCTTGTCCTCATCCGGGAAACGATACGACAGCGTATCGCGCGAATCATCGGTCCACTCGATGATGTCGATGAACTGTTTCTTGATGAAGTCCAGAATGGCCATCGTGCGTCCCTTTCGCCGTGCGCCTCGAGGCGCCGGCAGATGCACCACGCAACGGTTATTTTTTTGCGGCGACCGATTTCTTCGTTTCGGCCGCGGCGTTCTTGAATTCCTCTTCCATCTGCGTCGTGGGAATGGCGCCAGGGACCACCGAGCCGTCGGCAAAGATCAGCGTCGGCGTCGCCTGCACCCTCAACTTCTCGCCCAGCGCCTTGGTTTTTTCGACGGGGTTGTCACACTCGCCCGCGTTGTCCGGAAGCGCGCCGCTTCCGAAAAATTCGTCCCACGCCATCACTATATCGGCTGCACACCAGATCATCCTGGATTTGCGCGCCGAATCGGGGTGCAGCTGGTCGATCGGGTACAGAAAAGTGTAGATCGTGACGTTGTCGACCGCCTTGAGTTCGTTCTCGAGCTTGGCGCAGTAGGGACAATCGGCATCCGAGAACACGATGAGCTTGCGTTCGCCATTGCCCTTGACCCGCTTGAACGCGAGGTCGATCGGCAGGCTCGCGACATCGACGCGGTTCAGCTTGCGCATCCGCTGTTCGGTCAGGTTGACCTTGGCGTCAACGTCATAGACCGCGCCGACGAGGATATATTTCGCCTTGGCGTCGGTATAGACCATCTGGTTGTCGAATTGCACCTCGAACAATCCGAAATACGGACTCCTGGAAATCACGCCAACAGCGGAACCCGGGAATTTCTGTTCAAGCGTCTTCCTGATGAAGGTGGCCTCGGGCGGGGTTGCAGCAGCCGCATCGGCCGTGGTCGCCGCCAATACGGGCATTGCCGCCCAGACAAACGCCAGGGCCGTGACCGCGGCAGCGGCCGCGAGTCGCGTTCGGAGCAGGAAAATAGTGATGGAAATCATGGGTTCTCCAATGGTAAGCCGGATTTGGACAGTCTAACGCAATGCAGGTTGCGCCAGCACTCGTTTCAATATCGGGAGCCGATCGACGGCGGTCAGCCCCGCGTTGCGCAGCGACTTGAGCCAAGGGGTGGTCGGCCCGAATAGCCGGACCAGCCCGTCGGTGACGGCCTGCATGGCCAGCACCGGTTCGGCACGCCGCCTCGCAAATCGTTCGAGCAGCACCGGCGCGCCTGGATCGATCACCGGCCCCCGCTCGGCGAGAACCCCCGCCAGCGCTTCAACGTCGCCGAATCCCAGGTTGACCCCCTGCCCGGCCAAGGGATGGACGCCGTGCGCAGCGTCGCCTACCAAGGCCAGGCGATGGGAAATCGTCGCGGGAAGCTTGAGGAACGCCAGTGGAAAGGACGCCGCCGCGGTGATTGACGCAAACGCGCCGAACGCCTGTCCACCCGCTTCGGCAACGCGCGTGGCCAGTGCGGCGCCGGGGAGTGCGCGCAGTTCCGCTGCCAAGTCGTCGGGGGCGGACCACACCATCGAGATGCGCCGGCCGGGCAGTGGCAACCAGGCAAGCACGCCGCCGTCGGTGCGAAACCACTGTCTTGCGACCCCGTGATGCGCGCGTTCGCACGCGAAATTGGCGACGACCGCGGTCTGGCGATAGGGCCTCGGTTCGGCCGTGAGGCCGGCCGCTTGCCGGACCCACGATTGCACGCCGTCGGCGCCCACGATCAA
>JAYTIR010000156.1:0-13206 GCA_043731765.1 Burkholderiales bacterium | reverse complement strand
GAGTTCGGTCGACGACGTTTCGGGCAAGACTATCCTCGGAATGCGACGCTGCGCCAGACGGTGCGTCAGGGGCGGGAGTGAATTGTATCCTCCGCACGCACTCGTCCGAACCAATGATCGAGGGACAGCTTTCCCGGACCGTAGAAGAATGTCACGAGCAGTAACGCACCCCAGAGGACGTGATCCTTGACGCCTGCCGCGGACAGGTCGGGATACGAAGTCGCGGCGACGATGTTGAACACGAATAGCGCCACGGCGGCAAAGCGGGTGCCGAAGCCGAACAAGAGCAGGATCGGCAAGCCCAATTCAGCGGATGTCCCCAGCACTGCGGCAACGGCAGGCGGTATCACGGGCACGTGGTATTCGTTCTGAAACAGCGCCAGCGTGACGTTCCAGTCGTGGAGCTTGGTGAGTCCCGACAGGAAAAACACGCGGGCGACGTAGACGCGCAGTACGAGCGCGAAGAGCGGCTGCAGGCGATCGATCATGCGAGTTGGTCGCCGTACCGCCTGAAATCTTTCACCCGTCACGCAGTTCCGCGAGCGTGTGGTTGGCGATGCAGGCACGAAGGGTCGTTCCGAGGTCGAAGGTCGCTTCGGCCGTCATCGCGGCGTCCAGCGCCGATGCCAGGTCCCCGCCGCCGGCGAGCGTGCGCAGCAGGGCAAAGTCACCGAGCGCGATTCGTTCGATGACCACGTTTCCCGTTTCGCGCCGCACGAGGAGCCGGTCGGTGCCCATGCCGAACTCGACGGTGATGTCGCCTTCGAACGCCGGTTGGTGCACCTGCCAGATGCGCAACACCGGATAGTCGGACATCATGAAACGGCAAGAAGCGTCGAGCGCGAATCGCTGCGCGGTGATCCGCTCCGCCGGGATCGCGGCCAGCGCGGACAGGATGGCCTCGGGCGTGCCGCGGGTGTCGGCGGCGCGGCTGGCCTCGTCGACCGCCCACTCGAGCCGGGCCACGTCCGGCAGATACGCCAGGTCCTTCGCGTGCGGATAGGCGGCGAGGAAATCGCCGAAACGATCGCCGTAGACATTGAGATCGCCACCCGTGGACGGACACGCCAGCACATAGGCATCCACGGCCGCGTTGAAGAATGGCGCACCGACCAATTGCCGCACGACCCGGAATGTCGCGCCGAGCGCTTTGCGGTAATTGGCGAATACCGTGTTGCGATAGATCGCGATGCGTTCACCGGGGTCGCCCGTGTCCTCGAACAGGGTCGCGGCGAATTGCGTCTGCAGCTCACGCAGCGACGGCAAGGCGAGCCTCCAGATACGATTGCGCGGTAGCGGCTTCGCGTTGCAAAACGCCAAACTCCGGGATGTCAGTGTCCCATTCGATCAAGGTGGCCACCGGGCCGAAACGCGCCAGCGCACGCTCGTACAGCGACCACACTTCCGGCGCAATCGGCGTGCCGTGGGTGTCGATCAGGCACTCGCCACTCGCGTCGAACCCCGCGAGATGGATTTCCGCGACCGCAGCCGGCGGAATCGCGGCCAGATAGGCGTCGGCATCGATACCGTGATTGCGGGCATTGACGTAGATGTTGTTGACGTCCACGAGCAGCTTGCAGCCGGTGCGAGCCGCGACCGCCGCGACGAATGCGCCTTCGTCCAGCGTTGACTCCAGGAACGCGAAATAGCTCGAGACGTTTTCGACCAGGATTTCGCGCCCGAGAAAATCCTGCACCTGGCCCACGCGCACGCAGACATGGTCGAGCGCTTCACGCGTGTAGGGCAGCGGCAGCAGGTCGTTGTAGTGCCGCCCATTGACGCTGCTCCAGCACAGATGCTCGGAAACGCAGGAGGGCTCGATGCGGTCGGCCAGGCGCTTCAACTTCGCGAGGTGCCCGAGGTCGAGCGGATCGGTGGACCCGAGGGAGAGGCCCACGCCGTGCAATGACAGCGGGTAGTCAGCACGGATCCGATCGAGCGCGGCAAGCGCGGAACCACCGTCCGCAAAGTAATTTTCGCTATGGACTTCGAACCATGGCACGGGCGGGCGCTCCGCCAGGACCTGTCCGACGTGGGGCGCGCGCAGCCCGATGCCCGCGGCGACAGGGAGCGGAACGATTACTTCGGCGCCGCGGTCTTGCCGCCCATCTTCTCGCATGTGCCCTTGGTGACGTACTTCCACTCGTTGGCGTCGCCGTCGACCTTGGCGCCCATCGCTGCGCACGCATGCTTCGCGGTGCCGCAGTCGTTCTGTCCGGCCTTGGCGACGCCGTAGCACTTTTCGGTGCCTGCCCTTTGCACGACGGGCTGCGCGGCGACGGACGCGGCGAAACCGATGGCGATGAGGCCGGCAATGGCGGCTTGAATCGTGGCCTGCGTATTCATGGTGTTGGCTCCTGTGGTATGAGTTGGCTGCGACAGGGTTACCGCCTGCCTGAAGCTTTGGTCGACTGTCCCGCCGCAAACTTACGCGCTTTCCGGTGGGATGTGCAAGTCGCCATGGGGGGTCCTCGAGGATTCGCGATGCCCGGCGCCATTTCCCGCTAACATTGCGGTAGTGATCACCATTCCCTCCGCTGAGCGCCGATGAAATTCACCGTCGCGACGTTCAATATCCACAAGGGCTTCTCGCACCTGACGCGGCGCATGGTCATCCATGAGCTCAAGGAGAAGCTGCACGGGTTGTCTGCCGACGTCCTGTTCCTGCAGGAGGTCCAGGGCGTCCACCACCGCAATGCCGGCCGTTACCACGACTGGCCGGGCAAGCCGCAGCACGAATTCATCGCCGATACGATGTGGCGGGAGGTGGCCTACGGCCGCAATGCAGTCTACCGGCAGGGGCATCACGGCAACGCGATCCTTTCGCGCTTTCCAATCGTCGCGCAGGAGAACGAGGACATCTCCGCGCACGTGTTCGAAAGCCGCGGCCTGCTCCATTGCGAGATCAATCTGGCCAAGGGAGCGCCGAA
Source organism: Burkholderiales bacterium (assembly GCA_043731765.1). Classification (GTDB taxonomy): domain Bacteria; phylum Pseudomonadota; class Gammaproteobacteria; order Burkholderiales; family Casimicrobiaceae; genus VBCG01. Next base: position 10,276 of record JAYTIR010000156.1, on the reverse strand, counting down.
TCTGCATTGCATCAATGTCCACCTGGGCCTCTTCGAACGCGGCCGGCAGTGGCAGATTCGCTCGCTGGCCGAACGCATCCGCGCCACGGTTCCCAAAGACGCTCCGCTGATCATTGCCGGCGATTTCAATGATTGGCGACGCAAAGGTGACCGTATCCTCACCGATGAACTGGGTGTCTACGAGGTATTCGAGGAGGTGAAGGGCCGGCCGGCGCGAACCTTCCCGTCCGTATTGCCGGTGTTCCGGCTCGACCGCATCTACGCCCGCAAGCTCGATGTCCACGATGCGCGCGTGCATTGCGCCTTTCCTGCGGGGCGCCTTTCCGACCATGCGGCGCTGGCCGCCACATTTTCGGTACCGCGCCGGCGCCGTTGAACGGCGGAGAAGATTTCAAAGTGGAGCATTTCACGACCGGCAACACGATCGAGTTGCTCCGCAATGGCGCCGAATTTTTTCCGGCGCTCACCGAAGCCATCAACGCGGCACGGCAGGAAATCTGGCTGGAGACCTACATCTTCGCGGACGATGCCTCCGGGCGGCCGATTGCCGCCGCGATGGTGGGTGCGGCGCAGCGCGGCGTGGCGGTCCGGGTCCTGGTCGATGGCTGGGGCGCGCGGCAATATCTCACGCCGTCGCTCGCACAGATGCTCGCCGCGGGCGGCGTGCGTCTCATGAAATACCGGCCCGAAGTGGCGCCGTGGCAATTTCGCTCCCACCGGCTGCGCCGCCTGCACCGGAAAATCTGTCATGTCGATGGGCGCGTCGCCTTCGTCGGCGGCATCAATCTCATCGATGACATGAATACGCCGCGGCACAAACCGCCGCGCGTGGATTTCGCGGTGCGCGTGGAAGGACCGATGCTCGCGACGATCGTGATGACCATGCAAAGGCTGTGGGTGCTGGTCGAACTGACCCAGCTCGACCGCAGCGACGTGCCGTTGTTTCCCGTCCCGATACCGACGCAGAACGCGGGTTCGCAAATCGCGAAATTCGCCATTCGCGACAATCTGGGCCACCGCCGCGACATCGAGCAAGCCTACCTTGCCGCCATCCTGACGGCCAGGAAGGAGATCGTCATTGCGACGGCCTATTTTTTTCCCGGCATTCACTTCCGCCGGGCGCTGACTGGTGCCGCGCAGCGCGGCGTGCAAGTGACGCTGCTCCTGCAGGCGCGCGTCGAATACCGGCTGCTGCACTATGCTTCGCGCGCCTTGTACGGGCAACTGCTCGCCGCCGGCGTCACCATCCAGGAGTACCACCGGTCGTTCCTGCACGCGAAAGTGGCCGTGGTCGACGATCATTGGTCCACCGTCGGCTCGTCCAACATCGATCCTTACTCGCTCCTCATGTCGCGCGAGGCCAACGTGTTCGTGCGTGATCCGCACTTTGCCGGCCAGTTGCGGCAGGAATTGCTGCAGATGATCGGCGACGGGGCGAGGCGCATGGCGCCGGAACGGTGGGCGGGGCGCTCGACGTTCGAAAAGGCGTTGACCTGGATCGCCTACGGCATCGTGCGCGTAGGCATGGGCGTCCTTGGCTATGGCGGCAACGAGTGGTTTCCGCGAAAGCGACGCCGCGGCGCATAGCCGGGCGCGCTGGGGCCGGCTGCTAAAATGATCGGCTGACTTCTGTTTCCTGACTATTGATTCCCGAATGCGCCACCTGTCATCCACCACCCTCCCAGCTCCCGTCGAAAGTCACGTCCCGCGCACCGAGCGTGGTGACTGGAGCACGATCCGCACGCTGCTGCCCTACCTGTGGGAATACAAGGTCCGGGTGCTGGCCGCGATTGCCTGCCTCGTGCTCGCCAAGGTCGCCAACGTCGGTGTCCCCGTTTTGCTCAAGCGGATCGTCGACAGTCTCGATGCGCAGACCTCGGCGCTGGTGGTGCCCCTTGCGTTGCTGGTCGCGTACGGGCTGCTCAGGCTGTCCACGACGATGTTCACCGAGCTCCGGGAATTCCTGTTTGCGAAGGTGACGCAGCGCGCGGTGCGCAAGATCGCCCTGCAGGTCTTTCGCCATCTCCATGCGCTGTCGCTGCGCTTCCACCTGCAACGGCAGACCGGAGGACTCACCCGGGATGTCGAGCGCGGTCAACGCGGGATCTCGACCCTGATCAGCTACACGCTGTTCTCGATCCTGCCCACGCTCGTGGAGATCGCGCTGGTGTCGGCGATCCTGATCGTTCGCTACGACTGGACGTTCATGGCGATCACCGCGGGCGCGCTGGTCGTGTACATCACCTTCACCGTGCTCATCACGGAATGGCGCACGCATTTCCGCCGCACGATGAACGAGCTCGATTCCAAGGCCAACACGCGGGCGATCGACAGCCTGCTCAACTACGAAACGGTGAAGTACTTCGGCAATGAGGAATGGGAGGCGCGCCGTTACGACGAAAGCCTGCAGCGCTGGGAAAAGGCCGCGGTGAAGAGCCAGACGTCCTTGTCGACGCTGAACATCGGGCAGAGCGCGATCATCGCCATTGCCGTGACGCTGATCATGTGGCGCGCGACCGTTGGCGTGGTCAACGGGACGATGACCATCGGCGATCTCGTGCTCGTCAATGCGTTCATGATCCAGCTTTACATTCCGCTGAATTTCCTGGGAGTCATCTACCGCGAGATCAAACAGGCGCTGGCCGACATGGAGCGGTTGTTCGCGTTGATCGAGGAAAACGCCGAGATCAGGGACAAGGCCGAAGCGCGGCCACTCGCCATCCGTGGTGCTGCGGTGCGCTTCGAAAACGTGTATTTCGGCTATGAGACCAATCGCCAGATCCTGTTCGACGTTTCGTTCACGATTCCGGCGGGCCGGACGGTCGCCATCGTCGGTCCTTCCGGTTCCGGAAAGTCCACGTTGGCGCGCCTGCTCTACCGCTTTTACGACGTGGGCGGAGGGCGCATAACAATCGACGGGCAGGACATCCGCGACATACAGCAGACGTCGCTGCGTGCCGCGATCGGCATCGTGCCGCAGGACACCGTCCTCTTCAACGATTCGATCGAATACAACATTGCGTACGGCAAGCCGGGCGCGACCCGCGAGGAGATCGTCGCCGCCGCGCGGCTCGCGCAGATCCATGACTTCGTCGCCGGTCTGCCGGAGGGCTATGGCACGCCGGTTGGCGAGCGCGGATTGAAGCTGTCGGGCGGGGAAAAGCAGCGTGTGGCCATCGCCCGCGCGATTCTGAAAGCGCCGCATGTCCTGATCTTCGACGAGGCGACGAGCGCGCTCGATTCCAAGGCCGAAAAGGCGATCCAGGCCGAACTGTCCGCGATTGCGCAAAACCACACGACGCTCACGATCGCCCATCGGCTCTCCACGGTGGTCGACGCCGACGAGATTCTGGTGCTGGAGCACGGACGCATCGTGGAGAGGGGATCCCATGCGACCTTGCTCGCCGCGAATGGGGTCTACTCGCGGATGTGGCGCCTGCAGCAGGACGAGGAGCGGCGTGCCCCGGGCATGGCGCTTGCTGCGTCTCCCGCAACAGCCCCGGGATAACTTAAGTCCTTGATGCATTTAGGGGATTGACGCGCGGTGCCCCGCCGTGCGATAAGGCATTTGGATTTTTAAGGCCCGACCTGATGATTCGCTCGTTAATCGTTGTTTTTGCTTGCGTCTTTGGACTCCTGGCTGGGGTGGCATCGGCTGCGGCGCCATTCCCCGATCCGGGCAAGCTCCGCCTGGCATCGGCCAACGCGCTCGTCCTGGACGCGGAGGACGGCCGCCGGGTCTACGCCAAAGCGGCAGACGAAGTGACGCCCATCGCGTCGCTGACCAAGCTCATGACCGCCATGGTCGTCCTCGATGCCAACGCATCGCTGGACGAGTCCATGGCCGTGGACATGGAGGACTTCGATTACGTCAAGGGCAGCCGGTCGCGGTTGCGCATGGGGGCCACACTTTCGCGTGGTGAAATGTTGCGGCTGGCGCTGATGTCGTCGGAGAACCGCGCGGCCTCATCACTTGCGCGACATTATTCCGGCGGCAGCACCGCGTTTGTCGCGGCGATGAATGCGAAGGCGGCGGCGCTGAACATGACGCGCACCAAATTCGAGGATCCGACGGGCCTGTCCCCGAACAACGTATCGACCGCCAATGATCTCGCGCTGATGGTCCGCGCGGCCGCGCAGTATTCATTGATTCGCGACTACACGACCACCCCCGCGCATTTTGTCGAAGTGCAGCCCTCCGGCCAGATGCTCGGATTCAACAATTCCAACGCGCTCGTGAAAAACGTCACGTGGGACATCCAGCTGCAGAAGACCGGTTACATCCGCGAAGCCGGACGCTGCGTGGTGATGCTGGCCACGATTGCGAGCCGGCCGATGGTGATCGTGCTGCTCGACTCGTTGGGCAAGTACACGCGGTTGGGCGATGCGCAGCGCATCAAGCATTGGCTCGAGACCGGCGAAGCGATGCCGCTGCCCGCTGCGAAGGCCGCCGCGGCCAAGGCGCGCGCCAAGCCGGTCAAAGGGACGTTCCCGGCGAAGGTGGCGAGCAGCCAGTAATCAGGAATCCCTGATCCCTGAATCAAGTAGTTCCTTCGCGTGCGCCCGCGTTTTCGCGGTGACCGCCGCTCCACCAAGCATCCGGGCCAGTTCCTCCACGCGCTCGACCGTTTTCAGCTGCGCGAGTTCGCTCCTCACGCCTTCGCCGTTGCCCGTCTTGCTGACGCGAAAATGCGCGTCGGCGCACGCGGCCACCTGAGGCAGGTGAGTGACGCACAACACCTGCCGATCCGAACCGAGCGTTTGCAGCAACCGGCCAACCGTGGCGGCGACCGCACCACCGATGCCGCTGTCCACTTCGTCGAATACGAGAGTGGGGATCTGGCCGACTTCGCTTGCCACCACCTGGATGGCGAGCGCGATGCGCGAGAGCTCGCCGCCCGACGCAACGCGGGCCAGCGGACCCAGCGGTTGCTTCGGGTGGGTTGCGACGCGGAACTCGACCCCGTCCAGGCCATGACTCGTGGGCGATGGGAGCGGGTCAAGCGCGATTTCGAGGCGCCCCCCCGCCATGCTCAACGACTGCATCGCCGCCGTCACGCGATGCGCGAGTTCGGTTGCGGCGAAGCGGCGCTTGTTCGACAGATGCTTCGCATGCGTGCGGAATGTGTGGCCGGCCTCGGCTGCGCGCCGGGCGAGCGCCTCGGCGTCGGCGGATTCGGCGAGCGCCGCAAGTCGCGCCTCGGTCTCCGCCAGCAGCGCGGGCAATGCCTCGGGCCGAACACGGTGGCGGCGCGCGAGGTCGTGGATCGCGGACAGCCTGCCCTCGACGCGCTGCAGTTCCTTTGGGTCGAGGTCGAGACGGCGCAGATAGTCGCGCAGCGCGCGGGCGGCTTCATCGAGTTCCACCGCGGCAGGTTCCAGCAGCGCGACGACCTCCGCCAGCGCCGGATCGTTCACGGCGGAGGACTTCAAGCGCTGCGTCAGCTGCGCGAGTTGCACCGTAAGCGCGCCGTCGCCTTCCGAAAGTGTTTCGCCTCCCTGCGTCGCGGCTTCGATCAGGTCGGCCGCATTGGCGAGGCGCGACTGCGCATTGGCCAGCTCCGCCCATTCGGTTTCCGTGACCTTGAGTGCCGCGAGTTCGCGGCGCCGCGCGTCGAGAAATTCACGTTCGGTCGATGTGGCCTGTGCGGCGTGGGCGGCGGCGTCACATTTCTCGATCGCGGCGCGCCAAGCTCGCCAGCTTTCCGCGACCTCGCGGGAAAGTGTCGTAAAGCCGCCAAAGGCGTCGACGAAATTTCGCTGGGCTTCGGCTTGCGCGAGCGATTGATGCGCGTGCTGTCCGTGCAGGTCGACGAGTTTTTCGCCCAGGTCCTTCAAATGGGCCAGCGTGGCCGGCCGACCGTTGATCCACGCGCGGCTTCGGCCTTGCGCGTCGAGAATTCGCCGCAAAAGCACTTCGTCCCCATCTCCAGTGAGTTCCTGTTCCGCGAGCCACGCGCTCACCGCCGGCACGTCGGTTGCATCGAATGAGGCGGCGAGTTCGGCGCGGTCCGCACCCGGACGCAACTGCCGCAATTCGAAACGGTCGCCCAGCAGCAGCGAGAGCGCGCCCAGCAGGATTGACTTTCCCGCGCCCGTCTCGCCGGTCAGTACCGTGAGGCCGCGCCCGAACTCGACGTCGAGCGTGTCGACCACGACAAAGTTTCGGATCGAAAGCAGGCGCAACATGCAGTTCTAGTCGAAGACGACTTTCATGATTTGTCGTCCGGGCCATCGGGGGCGGACGGAACGCCGTGTTTTATCCCGCTCAGGCGTTCGGGCGTTTCGCTCCAGTGCAGCTTTTCGCGCAGCATGGCGAAGTAATCGTGGCCCTCGGGATGCAGGAACCGCGCGGCGTGCGGCGCGCGGGACAACAGGACGCGGTCGCCTTCGGCCAGCGTGAAGTAAGCCTGCCCGTCACAGTGGAAACCGGCGTCGCGTGCCCGCAACACTGTGATCGTGATGTGCGCGGCGTCGGAAATCGCGATCGGACGGTGAGTCAGTGCGTGCGGCGCCACCGGCACGAGCAGGAACGACGCGAGTTGCGGATCGAGGATCGGTCCCCCCGCGGAGAGCGCATAGGCGGTCGAGCCGGTGGGTGTGGCGACGATGATGCCGTCCGCGCGCATCGCGTACACGAAACGACCGTCGATCTCGACCGCGCACTCGATCATGCTGCCCAGCGAACCGCGATTGATGACGACTTCGTTGAGCGCGAACGCTTCGTCGCGATCGCCATTGGAGCGAACGACCACGGCGGCGAGCAACGTCCGCCGTTCCTCGAGGCAACGTCCGGACAGCATGGCGTCAAGGGTCGCCTCCATCCGGGCCAGCGGAATGTCGGTCAGGAATCCCAGACGACCCTGGTTGATGCCGATCAGCGGCACATCGAATGGCGCCAGCCTTCGCGCAATCGAAAGCATGGTCCCGTCGCCGCCGAGCACGATGGCCAGGTCGACGGCCCGCCCCAAGTCTTCAGACGCGGCGCTTGGATAGCCCGGTAACGGCGCATATCGTGCGGTTTCGCCCTCCAGCACCACGGCGTGGCCCCTAGCGGTCAGGTAACTCGCCAGGCGTGCCAGGGGAGTCGCCAAGCCGGGACTCGCATAGCGGCCGACGAGGGCAACGCGGGGAAAGGCGGGCGCGGCGACAGCTTTGGACATGATCACGATTAAACCACAGCCCGCGGTATTGCGACCCTAGTCCGAAAGTGCGAATCACGATGGCTCCGGGAACTGGATCAGGCGGTAAAATCGCCGTCATGCTGGAAGCGCGGGCGCAACACCTCCTCAAGACCCTGATCGAGCGTTACATCGGCGACGGGCAGCCGGTGGGCTCGCGCGCGCTGTCGCGCCACTCCGGTCTCGAGCTTTCGCCCGCGACAATCCGCAACGTGATGGCGGACTTAGAAGAGATGGGGTTCATCAGCAGCCCGCATACTTCCGCCGGCCGCGTGCCCACGCCCAAGGGCTACCGCTTTTTTGTCGACAGCCTGATGGTCATGAAGCCATTGGAGCGCAGCGAGATCGCCCGGCTCGAAGGCGAACTCGTTGCCGACCGGCCGCAGCAGCTCATGAGCGCGGCCGCGGGTCTCCTGTCGCAGCTGACGCAGTTCGCGGGCGTGGTGATGACGCCCAAGCGGCGCGAGGCGGCGTTTCGCCACCTGGAATTCCTGCGGCTGTCCGAGAGGCGCGTTCTGCTCATCCTGGTGACGGCCGAAGGCGACGTGCAGAACCGCATCCTGCACACCGACCGGGCCTACTCGCAGTCGCAACTGGTCGAGGCGACGAATTACTTCAATCACAATTTCGCAGGCAAGTCATTCGGTTCGATTCGCGCGCGCATCACGGACGAATTGCGCTCGCTGCGTGAGGACATCGCGGGCCTGATGACCGCGGCGGTGGACGCGGGCGAGGGCGCGTTCGCGGAAGGCGAATCGCTCGTCGTCACCGGTGAGCGCAATCTCATGCACGCAGATGGACTGGCGTCCAACATGGAGCGCTTGCGGCGACTCTTCGACATGTTCGACCAGAAGACGTCGATCCTGCATCTGCTCGACGTATCGCAGCGCGCCCAGGGCGTGCAGATCTACATCGGTGGCGAATCGGGGCTTTCCCCGCTGGACGAATTCAGCGTCGTCACCGCGCCCTACGAGGCCAACGGCCAGGTGATCGGCACCTTGGGCGTGATCGGCCCGACGCGGATGGCGTACGAGCGCGTGATTCCGATCGTCGATATCACCGCCAAGCTCCTTTCCAATGCGATGTCGGCGCAACTGAATGATGAGTGACCTCCATCCCACAGCTGCACTGACACGATTTCGGCGCAATTGAATGACCATTGACACCCACCCCAACGCCGCGCTGATCGAGCGGTTCTATGCCGCGTTTGCACGCAGGGACGCACCATTGATGACCGCCTGCTATGCGCCTGATGCGCGCTTCACCGACCCCGTGTTCGACCTCGCCGGCGCGCAAGTTGGCGCCATGTGGTCGATGTTGTGCGAGCGCGGCACGGACCTTCGCCTTTCGTTTCGTGACATCCGCGCCGACGCTGCAGCCGGCAGCGCACACTGGGAAGCTCGCTACACGTTTTCCGCCACCGGCCGTCCGGTACACAACATCATCGACGCGGCATTCACGTTCAAGGCAGGACTGATCGCCGTCCACGCCGATACCTTCGACTTGTGGCGCTGGGGCCGCATGGCGCTCGGCGCGAAGGGTGTGCTGCTCGGCTGGACGCCGTTCGTGCACAAGGCGATCCGCGCGCAGGCGCAGCGCGGACTGGATGCATGGATGAGAAGCCATCAGGCGGCGCCCTCGCAATGAAATTCGATCGGAAGCCATAACATGGCGCACGCTCCTGAACCGCCGTTCACGCACGACCGGCTGCCCAAGGTTGGCGTATTGCTCGTCAATCTGGGCACGCCCGACGCGCCCACGCCATCTGCGGTACGCCGCTATCTCGCGCAATTCCTTTCCGACCCGCGTGTCATCGAGATTCCGCCGGCGTTATGGAAGCCGATCCTGTACGGCGTCGTCCTCGCCACGCGTCCTGCGGCGTCCGCGAAAAAATACAAGGCGATCTGGATGAAGGACGGCTCGCCGCTCCTTGTGCACAGCGTAAAGCAGAAGTCGCTGCTGTTGGGGTATCTCGGCCAGCGCCTGAAGAACGCAGGCTTTCCGGCCGATTTCTGCCCGGTCGAACTCGGCATGCGCTACGGCAAGCCGGACATCGGCGACGCAATCGACCGCCTGCGCGCGGCGAATTGCGAAAAAATTCTCGTCATGCCGCTGTATCCGCAATACGCCGCGAGCACGACGGCCTCCGCGTTCGATGCGGTCGCCGCACATTTCAAGCACATGCGGAGGGTTCCCGGACTGCGCTTCGTCGAAACGTTTCACTCGGACACCGGGTACATCAAGGCGCTTGCGCAGAACGTCAACGACTATTGGGTCAAGCATGGTCACCCGGATCGCCTCGTCCTGTCATTCCACGGCTTGCCGCGCCGCACGCTGGATCGCGGCGATCCCTACCACTGCCTGTGCCACGCGACCGCTCGCCAGCTCGCGCAGGAGCTGGGCCTCGAATCGAAGCAATGGACACTCGCCTTCCAGTCCCGCTTCGGCAGCGGGGAATGGTTGAAGCCTTATACATTCGACGTAATGAAGGAACTGGGTCGCGAAGGCGTGCGGCGCGTCGACGTGTTCTGTCCCGGATTTGTCGCCGACTGCCTGGAAACGCTGGAGGAAATCGGCATCGAGGCGCAGGCGAAATTCCTTGGATCCGGAGGCAAGGAATTTCACGCGATTCCCTGCCTCAACGAGCATCCGCTGTGGATCGCGGCACTTGCCGATCTGGTGTTCCGGAATCTCGGTGGCTGGCTCGCCCAGCCCGCCGCTGCACAGGCCCGGGAAACGACGCAGCTGCGCGCAAAGATATTGGGCGCGAAGTCATGACCGCGGCGCCGCCCAACTCTTCCACGAAACTGTCATAACCTGCTGTAATGGAAGCAGTTCTTCCGGCCATGCGGCGGGAGGGCTTGAATCGGGTCGAATGACCCCAACGTGCGTGCGGATAGCAAGTTTGATTCCAGGAAAATCCGCATGAAACGAAACCAGAACCGACCGGAGGCGGAAACGCCGGTCGAGGATCCCGCAGCAACGGAAACCGTCCCGGAGACCTTGGTCGACCCCATAGAAGCGGGCAGCGTCGCGGACGACATTGCTGCGCAACTCATCAAGGCCGAGACCGAAGTCGCGGAACTCAAGGATGC
>JAYTIR010000155.1:0-12543 GCA_043731765.1 Burkholderiales bacterium | reverse complement strand
ATCGTCGGCATTCCCCTCGCGGGCAGCGTGGAAAGCCTCAATGTCTCCGTCGCAGCGGGTATCTGCCTTTATGCGACGCAGGCAGCGCGGTCGCGGGGGGCTTGAAGTAGTCTGCACGGTGGTTCCCGTTGCCATGCCCGGTCGGTACGACTAGCATGGACGCACGTTTCGCCCGCTTGGGCGAAATCGATCCCCATCAAAGAGGTCTCCATGTCGCAAGCTACCAAAGTTTCGCCCGCTACCTGGAAGTGCGCCGCCCTGATTGCCGCGTTGGCGCTGACCGCCACGGCCGTGCATGCCAAAGGCACGCTGGTCTATTGCTCCGAAGGCAGCCCCGAAGGCTTCCAGCCGCAGTTCTTCTCGACGGGCACGACCTTCGATGCAGCGTCGGTGCCCTTGTTCAACCGCCTGGTCCAGTTCGAGATCGGCACCACCAACATCGTTCCCGCGATCGCCGAATCGTGGACGATCTCGCCCGACGGCAAGGTCTTCACGTTCAAGCTGCGCAAGGGGGTGAAGTTCCACAGCAATGCCAATTTCACGCCGTCGCGTGATCTCAACGCCGACGACGTGATCTTCAGCTGGGACCGCATGGCGAACGACAAGAATAAATTCCATGGCGGCACCGGTGGACAAACTTATGCGTACTTTGACGACATGGGCATGAAGAACATCGTCGACAAGGTCGAGAAGATCGATCCCATGACCGTGCGCTTCACGCTGAAGCGGCCCGAGGCGCCGTTCCTGGCCGACATGGCGATGGACTTCGCGTCGATCCTGTCCCTTGAATACTTCGAGACGATGGCGAAGAAGGGCGCGGCGAATGCCGCGGACATCTTCCCGATCGGCACCGGCCCCTTCGAATATGTGTCCTATCAAAAGGACGCGACGATCCGCTACAAGGCGTTCGACGCGCACTGGGCCGGCCGGCCGAAGGTCGATACCCTCGTTTATTCGATCACGCGCGACGCCACCGCGCGTTACGCCAAATTGAAGACGGGCGAATGCCACGTCATGGCGTTCCCGAAGCCCGCCGATTTGGTCGAGATGAAGACCGACACGAAACTCAACGTGTTGCAGAAGGAAGGCCTGAACATCGGCTACATCGCGTTCAACACGGAAAAGAAACCTTTCGACAACAAGCTCGTGCGGCAAGCGTTGAACCTCGCGACCAACAAGGACGCGATTCTCAAGGCGGTCTATCAGGGACAAGGACAGGTCGCCAAGAATCCGATCCCGCCGATCCTGTGGAGCTACAACAACGCCATCAAGGACTATCCATACGATCCGGCCAAGGCGAAGGAAATGCTCGCGCAGGCGGGCTATCCGAACGGATTCGAGGTCGAGCTGTGGTACCTGCCGGTGACCCGCCCGTACAACCCGGACGGCAAGCGGATGGCCGAGGTGATCCAGGCCGACTGGGAGAAGATCGGCGTCAAGACCAAGCTCATCACGTATGAATGGGCCGAGTACCGCAAGCGCAGCAAGACCGGCGAGCAAGGGGTGATGATGTTCGGCTGGTCAGGCGACAACGGCGACCCGGACAATTTCTTCGTGCCGCTCCTGGGGTGCGAGGCGGTCAAGGGCGGCGGCAACGTCGCGCGCTGGTGCAACAAGGCCTTCGAGGACCTGATCATCAAGGCTGCGCAGACGCCCAAGCAGGCCGATCGCGCCAAGCTCTACGAACAGGCGCAGGTGATCTTCAAGGAAGAGGCGCCGTGGATCACGGTCGCGCACTCGATCCGCTTCGACCCGATCCGCAAGGAAGTGCAGGGGTACAAGATGGACGCGACCTCGCATCACTACTTCAACACGGTCGATCTCGCCAAGTGACGTATTTGTCCAGGAGCAGCCCGTTGCAGGACGGGCTGCGATTGGAGACAAATGCGTCATCCCGGGCGCGATAGGCGCGTGACCCGGGATCCAGTGTCGTTGAAGCCTCCGTAGCCGTACCAATTCCGTGTTCGCCTTCATTTTCCGCCGCGTCGCGCTGATCGTGCCGACGTTCTTCGGCGTGACGCTGCTTGCGTTCGCGCTGATCCGCCTGATTCCCGGCGATCCGGTCGAGAATTTGTCCGGTGAGCGAGGAATGGATCCGGAACGGCGTTTGCGGCTCCTGCACCAGTTCGGCCTGGACCAGCCGCTGCACACGCAATATTTCAACTACATCTGGGATGTGCTTCGCGGGGACCTGGGCACGTCGCTGACCACGCATGAACCGGTGCTGACGGAATTCCTGACGCTGTTTCCGGCAACCTTCGAACTGGCGTTCTTCGCCCTCATTTTTGCGATCTGCATCGGGCTTCCCGCGGGCATCCTGGCCGCGATCAAGCGCAACACCGTGGCCGACTACGCGGTGATGGGCGTTTCACTCACCGGCTACTCGATGCCGATCTTCTGGTGGGCGCTGCTGCTGATCCTGCTGTTTTCGGTGCAGCTCGGGTGGACGCCGGTGTCGGGGCGCATCGCCGTGCAATTCGATGTTGCGGCGACCACGGGATTCATGCTGATCGACACGCTGCGCAGCGGCGACCCCGGTGCATTTCGCTCCGCGCTATCGCATCTCATCCTGCCCACGATCGCGCTTGGCACGATTCCGCTGGCGGTCATCGCGCGGATGACGCGCTCGTCGATGCTCGAAGTGCTGCGCGAGGATTATGTGCGCACCGCGCGCGCCAAAGGGCTGCCGCAACTGCAGGTGGTCCTGATCCACGCATTGCGCAATGCGCTGATCCCAGTGATCACCGTCATCGGTTTGCAGGTCGGCTTGCTCCTGTCCGGGGCCATTCTCACCGAGACGATCTTCTCTTGGCCGGGCATCGGCAACTGGCTGATCCACGGCGTGCAATCGCGCGATTATCCTGTCGTGCAAGGCGGCATCCTGCTGATCGCGGCGATCGTGATTTCGGTCAATTTGATCGTCGATCTGCTGTATGGCGTCATCAATCCGCGGATTCGCCATGCCTGACGCTGCCCGCGTATTGACGTTCGAACAACCGGACGCACCACCGGGCCCGTGGCGTGAATTCTGGCAATCCTTCTCGCGCAGTCGCGGCGCAATGATTGGCCTGGCACTTGTCGTCGCGCTTATCCTGCTCGCGGTGTTTGCCGAGGTCGTCGCGCCGCACCCGCCCAACGAACAATATCGCGAGTCCTTCCTGACGCCGCCTGCGTGGTCAGACGGCGGCACGACGCGATTCATCCTTGGCACCGATCCGGTCGGTCGAGACGTCCTGTCGCGTCTCATCTACGGCACGCGATTGTCGCTGCTGATCGGCCTCATTTCTGTGGCGATCTCGCTCAGTCTCGGTGTCGTGCTCGGGCTGGTGGCGGGCTATTTCCGCGGCCTGACCGAAACCGTGATCATGCGGCTGATGGACGTCATGCTGGCGCTGCCGAGCCTGCTGCTCGCCATCGCAGTCGTCGCGATCCTCGGACCCGGCTTGGCCAACGCGATGTACGCCATCGCCATCGTGCTGCTTCCGCACTATGTCCGGTTGACGCGGGCCGCGGTGATCGGCGAAGCCGGCAAAGAGTATGTCGCGTCGTCGCGCATTGCCGGCGCCGGCACGGCGCGGCTCATGTTCAATACGATTCTGCCGAACTGCACGGCGCCATTGATCGTGCAGGCCACGCTCGGATTTTCGACAGCGATACTCGATGCCGCCGCCCTGGGCTTCCTTGGCCTGGGCGCGCAGCCGCCCACACCGGAGTGGGGATCGATGCTGGCCAGCGCGCTTGAATTCATCCAGCGCGCGCCATGGGTCGTGACGTTTCCGGGGCTCGCGATCCTGATCACGGTGCTTGCGTTCAATTTGATGGGCGATGGGTTGCGCGATGCGCTCGACCCGAAGCTCAAGCGGTAGGCGACGATGGCGCTCCTCGACATCCAGGGCCTGACCGTCGAATTCGGCACCGAGCGTGCGCCGTTCAAGGCCGTCGACGGCGTGGACTTCGCGATCGATGCGGGCGAAATCGTGGGCGTCGTGGGTGAGTCCGGCTCCGGCAAGACGGTGACCGCGCTCGCGTTGATGGGACTCATCGATTTCCCCGGCCGCGTGCGGGCGAAGTCGATGGTGTTCGGTGGCCGCGACCTCACGACGATTTCCGATCGCGAGCGCCGCGCGCTGGTGGGCAAGGACATCGCGATGATCTTCCAGGATCCGCTTGCGAGCCTCAATCCGTGTTTCACCGTCGCGTTCCAGTTGATGGAGACGCTGCGGATCCATGGCAGCGACGACGAGCGAAACAATCGCGCAACTCGACGCGCGCGCGCGCAAAGTCTCATGGAGCAGGTCGAGATTCCCGACGCCGCCGCGCGGCTCGACGCTTATCCGCACCAGTTGTCGGGCGGCATGGCGCAGCGCGTGATGATCGCCATGGCGATTGCCTGCAATCCGCGCCTGTTGATCGCCGACGAGCCGACCACCGCACTCGACGTCACGGTGCAGGCGCAGGTGCTGGCGCTACTCACACGCCTGCAACGCGAACGCGACATGGCGCTGATCCTCATCACGCACGATCTGGCGCTGGTGGCCGAGACGGCACATCGCGTGGTCGTGATGTATGCGGGACAGGAGGTCGAGACCGGTCCCGTGCCCGGCGTGTTCGAAACGCCCCGCCACCCGTACACGCAGGCGTTGCTGGCGGCCTTGCCGGAACACAACGAGGACAATGCGCGGCTCAAAGCCATTCCCGGCATGGTTCCGGGCCAGCACGACCGGCCCACGGGTTGTCTGTTGTCGCCGCGATGCACGTTTGCGGTAGAGCGCTGCCGGCGCGAATTGCCACCGTTGGCCGGCGCCGCGGGTCGCCTTGTGCGGTGTCACTTTCCGCTCGATTCGGCAGGACGGCCCACGGGCGGGTGGCGGCCCGAAACCCTGACAGCAAGTTTGGCGTCATGAGCAAGTGCGCGACCGCGGAGGAGGCGTTGGCTTTCGTCCGCGAGCAGGGTGTCGTCCTCGTCTCAGCCAAGGGAACCGCCCCTCGCCTCACCGAGGCCATCGTCGGCGAATCCATCGAGGGCAGCTGGTGGGCGCACCCGCAAAGCCATCGCATCTACGCAATTCTTGCCACTGTCACCGAGTCCCCGCAAGTTCTTGTCTGCCGCCTCATTAATGGCAAGATCACCCTGGTCCATCGCCGGCTCTGGCCATCGCTGGTTCGGCTCGCCAAACGCTTCGCGCCGGAGCAGCTTGCTCAGGTTCGGGAGGAGCACACACCATCGGGGCGCCACGCAAGTCGCGAAGTTCCATTCCCGCAGTGGGTGCCGCCGGCCGTTGCAGCGCAAGCCAGGATGATTGACGAGCAAGAGGCGCTTGCCGTCTTTGGTGCCTGGGTGTCGCCATCGAGGCCGGTTCGCAAACGTTCGAGGACACCGTCATGACCGCCACGCTGCTCGACGCGCGTGAACTGGCGCGGCATTACCGCGTTTCGCGTGGGCTGTTCCGGCCAAAGGGCCTCGTGCGCGCGCTCGACGGCGTTTCATTCACGTTGCGCGAGGGCGAAACGCTGGCGGTCGTTGGCGAATCCGGTTGCGGCAAATCTACCCTTGCTCGCCAGGTGACGATGATCGAGCGCCCGACTTCGGGCCAGTTGCTGCTCGACGGCCACGACGCCGGCACGGCGGATGCCGCGTTGCGCAAGCGCCTGCGTCCGTTGGTGCAGATGGTCTTTCAGAACCCTTTTGCCTCGCTCAATCCGCGCAAGAAGGTCGGCACGTTGCTCACGGAGCCGCTCGCGATCAACACGGCGCTGACTTCGCCGCAGCGGCAGGATGCCGCGCGGGCGATGATGGCAAGGGTCGGACTGCGGCCGGAGCACTTCGGCCGTTATCCGCACATGTTTTCCGGCGGCCAACGGCAGCGCATCGCCGTCGCGCGCGCCTTGATGCTGCGCCCGAGATTGGTCGTCGCCGACGAGCCGGTGTCCGCACTCGACGTTTCCATTCAGGCGCAGGTATTGAACCTGCTCATGGACCTGCAGCAGGAAATGGGAATCGCGTACCTGTTCGTCTCGCACAATCTGCAGGTCGTCCGCCACATTGCCGACGCTGTCCTGGTGATGTATCTGGGCAAGACCGTCGAGTCCGGGCCGAAGGCGACGATCTTCGCGCGTCCCGCGCATCCGTACACGCGCGCGTTGCTGGCGAGCACGCCATCGTTGGCCGCGGCAGGGCGAGGCGTGCGCGTGCCGCTGACCGGTGAACTGCCGTCGCCATTGAATCCGCCCTCCGGATGCGCCTTCCACAAGCGCTGTCCGCACGCGATACCCCGTTGCGCGACCGAGGTCCCGGTGCTTTTGCCGCTCGGCTCCGCACTGGTTGCCTGCCATCGTGCGGAAGAACTCAATGCCTGATATAAACGCTGGTGCGCCTTGCCCTTGAGGTTCGTTGAATGCTTGCCTTCATCCTGCGCCGCATCCTGCAATCTGTTGCCGTCATGGCGGTGGTGGCGCTGATCGCATTCAGCCTGTTCAATTTCGTGGGTGATCCCGTCGTGTCCATGGTGGGACAGGATGCGACGATGGAGGAGAAAGTTAAGTTGCGCAGTGACCTGGGGCTGGACCAGCCCGTGGTCGTGCAGTTCTTCCGCTTTGTCGGCAATGCCATCCAGGGCGACTTCGGGCGCTCGCTGCGCCAGGGACGCAGTGTTGCGGTGCTGATCAAGGAGCGACTGCCCGCAACGCTCGAATTGTCTTTCGGTGCAGCGTTGCTCGCGTTGGCCGTCGGCATTCCCGCAGGCGTATACGCCGCGTTGCGGCGCGACAGCTGGGGCGCGCACCTGCTGCTGGCCGGGTCGCTCGTCGGCGTGAGCCTGCCGTCGTTTCTCATCGGCATCCTGCTGATCCTGGTATTCGCGGTGCAGTTGGGGTGGCTGCCTTCGTTTGGCCGCGGCGAGACCGTCGCGCTGGGGTGGTGGACGACCGGCCTGCTGACCAAAAGCGGACTGAAGGCGCTGATCCTGCCGGTGATCACCCTCTCGCTGTTCCAGATGACGCTAATCATGCGGCTGGTCCGCTCGGAAATGCTTGAGGTGCTGCGGACCGACTACATCAAGTTTGCACGGGCCCGCGGCTTGTCGGACCGGGCCATCCATTTCGGCCACGCGCTGAAGAACACGCTGGTCCCCGTGATCACGATCACCGGCCTGCAGTTGGGGGGCATCATCGCGTTCGCGATCGTGACCGAAACCGTATTTCAATGGCCCGGACTGGGCCTACTCTTCATTCAGTCCGTATTTTTTTCCGACATTCCGGTGATGGCGGCCTATCTGTGTTTCATCGCCCTCGTATTCGTGTTGCTGAACCTCATCGTCGACCTGATGTACTACGCGGTTGACCCCCGTCTGCGCATCGAAAGGACTGCTGCCGCCTGATGAAACCGAACGAACACATCAACCGCTGGCACGACGAGTTCACCGCCATCCGCCGCGACCTGCACGCGCATCCGGAATTGGGCTTCGAGGAACACCGGACTGCGCGCATCGTGCAGGAAAGCCTTGCGCACATGGGCATCGAGCACCACACCGGCATCGGCAAGACCGGAATCGTCGCGGTCATCCCCGGCCGGAGCAACGCCAGCGGCCGCAGCGTCGGCCTGCGCGCAGACATGGATGCGCTGCCGTTGCAGGAGGAAAACGAATTCGCGCACAAGTCGCGTTACGAAGGACGCATGCATGGTTGCGGACACGACGGGCATACGACGATGCTGCTGGCCGCGGCCCGGTACCTGCACGAGACCAGGAATTTCGACGGCACCGCGTATCTCATTTTCCAACCCGGCGAGGAAGGCTATGCCGGCGCCAAGGCGATGATCGAGGACGGATTGTTCGAGCGCTTTCCCGCCGAGCAGGTCTTCGCGTTGCATAACTGGCCCGGCCTGCCTGCGGGCCGCATCGGCATTACCCCCGGTCCCGCAATGGCGGCGGCGGACCGCATCGAAATCACGATCGACGGCCGCGGCGGCCACGGCGCCCACCCGCATGCCGCGATCGACCCCGTGCTGGTCGCAGGACACATCATCACGGCGGCCCAGTCGATCGTCAGCCGCAACGTGAGCCCGATCGATACCGCGGTGGTCAGCTTGTGCTCGATGCAGGCCGGCCATCCCGGCGCGATGAGCGTCATTCCTTCGCACGCAAAATTGGTGGGTACCGTGCGCACATTTCGTCCGGCGACACAGGACATGATCGAAAAGCGCCTCACCGAACTCGTCCATTCGATCGGCGCCGCGTTCGGTGCCGTGGCAACACTGAAATACGAGCGGGTTTATCCGGCGACGTTCAATCATGACCGCGAGGCAATGTTCGCCGCGGATGTCGCCGAGGCGTTGGTGGGCGCGGAAAACGTCGTACGAAACCTCGACCCATCGATGGGCTCGGAGGATTTTTCGTTCATGCTTCAGGTCAAGCCGGGCGCCTTCGCGCGGCTGGGGCAGGGCGGCGCCGAGGGCGGCTGCTTCCTGCACAACAGCAAGTACGATTTCAACGACGCGGTCATTCCGCTTGGCGCGGGTTATCTCGCAGCGCTGGCGGAAACCGCGATGCCTCTGGCCAGGTAGCCGTGGATCCCATCATGGATCCCCTCATGGACCCCCTTATTGATCACATCCCCCATTTTGCCGGCACCTACGCCGAGGCGCGCGACAAATTTTTTGCCGCTGCCAAGGCCAACGACATGGCCGTGCACCGCCACATCCATCCGGTGGCCCGCGGTGCTGCCGGCGAAGAACTCTCCGTCGACGTGGCCGCGTTGGGCGATGCGAGCGCAGCGGGGATGCTGCTGCTGATCTCGGGAACCCACGGCGTGGAAGGATTCTGCGGTTCCGGCTGTCAGGTTGCGTTGCTGCATGACGCGGGGTTCGTCGCGGCGGTGCGCGCGGCGGGCGTCAACGTCGTCTTCCTGCATGCGTTGAATCCCTACGGATTTTCGCATTTGCACCGCACTAACGAAGATAACGTCGACATGAATCGCAATTTCCGCGACTTCGCCACGCCGCCGATTGGAAACGCCGCGTATGCCGACGTGCATGGATTCATCGTGCCGACCACGTGGCCACCGCCGCCGGACAACGAGGCGAAGGTCGCCGCCTATGTGGCGCGCCATGGGGAAAAGGGGTTGCAACAAGCAGTTGGCGGCGGTCAGTGCGAGTTTTCCGACGGGCTCTTCTACGGCGGCGTGCGGCCCGCATGGAGCAACGGGGTCCTGAGGTCGGTGCTGCGCGAACACGGCGGCGCGCGCCAGCGGATCGGCTGGATCGACTTTCATACCGGCCTCGGCCCGCGCGGACACGGCGAGAAGATTTTCTCCGGCAGCGATGTTTCTGGAGATCTCGCGCGCACCAAGGCGTGGTGGGGCGAGGATGTCACGTCATTCCTCGACGGCTCGTCAACCTCGCCTTCGCTGACGGGCGTCAACTACAACGCGGTGTATGACGAATGCCCCGGCGTGACGTATGCAGGAATGGCCCTCGAGTACGGCACGCTCTCCCGCAAAGAAACATTGCAGGCATTGCGTGCGGACCAGTGGCTGACCAATCATCCCGACGCGGACACCGCGACGCGAACCGCCATCAAGAAGCAGATCCGCGACGCGTTCTATTGCGACTCCGACGACTGGAAAATGGTGGTGTACGCGCAGGCGCGCGACGCCAGCCTGAAAGCAGTTTCGCAACTCGCCGCGCCGCAGAACTGACCACGGCCCTCGTCGCCAGCCATGTCCACGATCCCGCTCACCGTACCACCCAAGCCGTCCCTGCGCTCCCGCCTTGCAAGCGCGTGGGATGGCGACGTGATGTGGAGCTTTCGGCATTCGCCGGTGGCGGTCGGCGCGTTCATCGTGCTGTTCATCTGCCTGGCCGCCGCGTTCGCGGCCCCCTTGCTCGCGCCGCACAATCCTTTTGATCTCAAGACGCTGAACCTGCAGGAATCGCTGTTGCCGCCCGGGTGGCTGAGCGGTGGCAATGCGGGGTTTTTGCTCGGCACCGACGACCAGGGTCGCGACCTGCTTTCGGCCATCATGTACGGTGCGCGAATCTCGCTGCTGGTCGGCATGGGATCGGTGGCGCTGGCCATGCTGCTGGGCGTATCGCTCGGACTCATTGCCGGTTATGTCGGAGGCCGCTTGGACGCGTTCATCATGCGCGTGGCCGATGTCCAACTGTCCTTTCCCGCGATTTTGATCGCGCTCCTGATCGACGGTGTGGCCCGTGCCGTATTGCCGCGCGACTCCCACTCCAGCGTGGTCCTGCCGGTCCTGATCCTGGCGATCGGACTTTCCAACTGGGTGCAGTACGCGCGTACCGTGCGCGGTTCGACCATGGTGGAAAAAAGCAAGGAATATGTGCAGGCCGCACGGGTCATCGGGCGGTCGTCGCTGCAGATCATGATGCGGCACCTGTTGCCCAACGTTTTGGGCCCGGTGCTGGTGATCGCGACGATCAACATCGCGTCCGCCATCCTGACCGAAGCGGCGCTGTCGTTCCTGGGTGTGGGCATGCCGGTGACGGAACCGTCGCTGGGGACGCTGATCCGCGTCGGCAACGATTTCCTGTTTTCGGGAGAGTGGTGGATCACCATTTTCCCGGGCATTGCGCTGGTGGTGATGGTGTTGTCGATCAACCTCCTCGGCGACTGGCTGCGGGACGCGCTGAACCCGAGATTGCGCTGAGCATGCAATCTGAGCCGCTCCTTGCGGTGACCAATCTGCGCGTCGAGTTTCCGACGCGGCACGGCACGCTGGTGGCAGTGCATGACGTCTCGTTCGACATCGCCTCCGGCGAAATCCTCGGCGTGGTCGGGGAGTCCGGAGCGGGAAAGTCGCTCACGGGTGCCGCGATCATCGGTCTCATCGATCCACCGGGCCGGATTGCGGCGGGAGAAATCCGTCTGTCCGGCAGGCGCATCGACCAGCTGCCGGAAGGCACGATGCGCACGATTCGCGGCCGCGAGATCGGCGCGGTCTTCCAGGATCCGCTCACCTCGCTCAATCCTCTGTATACGGTGGGCAGGCAACTGGTCGAAACGATTCGCACTCATCTCGATCTGAGCGAAAGCGCCGCGGTCCAACGCGCCATCAGCCTGCTGGATGAAGTCGGCATACCCGCAGCGGCGCGCCGAATCGATCAGTATCCGCACCATTTTTCCGGCGGAATGCGGCAGCGGGTCGTCATTGCGCTGGCGCTCGCGGCCAATCCGAAACTCATCGTCGCCGACGAGCCGACCACGGCGCTCGACGTGTCGATCCAGGCGCAGATCATCCAGCTCCTGAAACGGCTCTGCCGCGAACACGGCACGGCGGTGATGCTCGTCACCCACGACATGGGCGTGATCGCTGAGACCGCCGATCGTGTCGCCGTGATGTACGCGGGACGCATTGTCGAGATCGGCCCGGTCGCCGATGTGATTCACCGGCCGCAGCATCCGTATTCGGTCGGGCTGATGGGTTCGATTCCTTCGATCATCGACGAACGGGACCGGCTCACCCAGATCGAAGGCACCATGCCGCGGTTGACCGCGGTTCCCACCGGATGCGCATTCCATCCGCGCTGCCCGCACGCGTTCGACCGCTGTCGCCATGAGCGGCCGGACCTGCTCGCCGCCGGCGCCACGCGCGCCGCGTGCTGGCTGCGCGCCCCGATGACTGCGGCATGATCGACACGCTCCTGCAAATGCGCGGTGTCGTGCGTCATTTCGACGTTTCGCCGCCGTGGCTGAACCGCGTGCTCGAACGCCGGGAGCGGGCCATCGTCAAAGCCGTGGACGGCGTCGACCTGACCATCGGCAAAGGGGAAACCCTGGGGCTGGTCGGCGAATCGGGTTGCGGAAAATCGACCGTGGCGCGTTTGATTGTCGGTCTCTATGCGCTGACTCGCGGCTCGATCACCTACGAGGGCGTGGTGATCGCCGGCGAAGGCGCGGCCGACGGCGCGCAGCGACGACGCAAGCGGCAGGGCATGCAGATGATTTTCCAGGACCCTTACGCGAGTCTCAACCCGCGCTGGCGTGTCGCCGATATCGTGGCGGAGCCAATCCGCGCTCTGCGGCCGGAGACGACGAAGCCCGCTTTGGCAGACCAGGTCGCCGCGTTGCTCGAGCAGGTGGGCCTCAATGCCGCGGACGGAATCAAATTTCCGCATCAGTTCTCGGGCGGCCAGCGCCAACGGATTTCCATCGCGCGCGCGCTGTCGACCAATCCTTCGTTCCTGGTCTGCGACGAGCCAACTTCCGCGCTCGACGTCTCCGTGCAGGCGCAGGTACTGAACCTGATGCGCGACCTGCAGCGGCGTCTCGGACTCACCTACCTCTTTATTTCGCACAACCTGGCGGTCGTGCACCACATTGCCGACCGCGTGGGCGTCATGTACCTGGGACGCATTGTCGAAATCGCGCCCACCCATGCCTTGTTCAACGACCCGCGGCATCCCTACACGCGGATGCTGCTCGACGCGGTGCCTGACCTCGAGTTGTCGGGAAAATCGCGCATCGCGGTTGCGGGCGAAGTGCCCAACCCGCTCGCTCCACCTTCCGGGTGCACGTTTCATCC
>JAYTIR010000154.1:0-2096 GCA_043731765.1 Burkholderiales bacterium | reverse complement strand
CGTGTCGTTTCGCGTCCCGCAAGGGCGCACCGTAGCCCTGGTCGGAGAATCCGGTTCGGGAAAATCCGTCATCGCCCAGACGATCATGGGCATTCTGCCAAAGATCGCTCGTATCGAGAGCGGCGAGGTTCTGTTTGCGGATCCCCGCACTCCAGGTACCATCGTCGACATCTCGCGGCTCGATCCGGAAAGTGTCCAGATGCGCGACATACGGGGCGCGCGCATTTCGATCATCTTCCAGGAACCGATGATCGCCTTGTCTCCGGTACACACCATCGGCAACCAGATCGAAGAAGCCCTGGCCCTGCACCGGAACCTGGAGCAAGCGCAGCGCCGTGAAGCAACCATCGACATACTGCGGCTGGTCGGCTTCAGCGACCCGCCAAAGGCCGCACACACCTACCCGTTCGAGCTTTCGGGCGGCTTGCGGCAGCGGGCCCTGGTCGCGATGGCGTTGGTATGCCACCCGGCGCTGCTCATCGCCGATGAGCCGACTACCGCGCTCGACGTCACAATCCAGGCGCAGATCCTGCAGTTGATCCAGCGGCTTCAGGTCCAACTGAATATGGCCGTGCTGATCATCACCCACGATCTCGGCATCGTTGCCAACATGGCTGACGAGGTCGTCGTGATGTATCGGGGTCGCGTGATGGAGTCTGGAACCGTCGAGGATGTCTTCACCACTCCCCGCCACGACTATCTCAAGGCGCTCTTGCGCGCGGTGCCGCGCTTCGACATGGCCCCCGGCGAGCGGCTCACCCCTATCCGCGAGATCAAGGTCGACGGCGGCCACCTGATGGCAACGCGCGAGTCCACCCCCGACGCTGCGCAAAGCGATGTGCCATTGCTGGTCGTGCGTAACCTGACAAAAGGATTCGGGAGCCGGAGAACGGGCGCGTTCGGCGGTAAACGAGGCGGCGGGCCCCTGGCCGTCGATGACGTCAGTTTCCACATCGGGACCGGCGAATGCCTCGGCCTGGTCGGCGAATCCGGTTGCGGAAAGACCACCACCGCCAAGATGATCCTGCGCTCGCTTACGCCAGACCGTGGCGAAATCATCTATGACGACCGCGGTACGCCGCGCGACGTCCTGGCGCTGCGGGGCGATGAATTGTTCGCGTACCGGCGCCAGGTCCAGTTCGTGTTCCAGGACCCCTTCGGTTCCCTCAATCCGCGCATGAGCGTCTACGACATCATCAGTGAGCCATTGATCATTCACGGAATTGGGGATGAGGATGAACGCTTCGCGCGGGCCAAGGAACTCATGACGCGGGTCGGCCTCGATGTCAGGTTCCTGCGCCGCTATCCGCACAGCTTTTCTGGCGGCGAGCGCCAGCGCATCGGCATCGCGCGTGCCCTGGCCCTCAGTCCCCGAATGCTCATCTGCGATGAACCCGTGTCCGCGCTCGACGTGTCGGTGCAGGCACAAGTGCTCAACCTATTGCGAGACCTCAGGAGCACGCTCAATCTGACGTACCTGTTCATTTCGCACAATCTGGCGGTCGTCCATTATCTTGCCAACCGCATCGCGGTCATGTGTGCCGGCCGGATTGTCGAGCTCGCCAGCCGGGACGCCTTGTTCGCCAATCCGCAGCATCCCTATACCAAAGCCCTGCTCGCCGCGGTGCCGCACCCGGACCTCGAACGCAAGCTCGATTTTGCCGCACTCATGGAGGGCAAGGCGTCGGATCCGACCGCCTGGTCCGACGCGTTCCGCAGGGGCCCGGACGGGCCCGGGATGATCGACGTCGGCGATGGTCACGTGGTGCGTGCGCGGGCTACGGTGGACGCCTCGGAGCTCAGGGCATGATCGTGCCCGGCGCGCACCCGTGGTGTTTTCGTTTTGCATCGCTCTTTCTGTTGGCCTGCGCGGCGCTGAATTTCTGCCCGCCTTACAGTCATGCCGGGGTCCAGCTGATGGAAACCGGGATGCTGCAGGCGGACGTTGCGGCCGGCACACTGCCGCCGGTGGCAAAGCGCGTTCCGGATGCTCCGCTTGTCACCAGTTTCGATGGGACCCGCCTCACCTCCGGAACACACGGCGGGACCTTGCACATGCTGATCGGACGCGCCCAGGACGTGCGCATGCTCTTCGT
>JAYTIR010000153.1:0-2950 GCA_043731765.1 Burkholderiales bacterium | reverse complement strand
CCGGGCTATCGCGGGTGGTCGATGGTGAACTACGCGCGGAAGGCCGACCGGCTCGAGTTCGTGGTGAAGAAAAAACCGGACGGCGGAATTTCCGAATGGTTGTTCGGCAACCCCATTAAAGGCGAGAATCTGGACATCTTCGGGCCGCTCGGAGGGGCCACGTTCTTTCCCGCGCTCGCGAAGAACGTGCTTTGCATCGCTGGCGGCAGCGGTATCGCCGGGATGATGTCGATCCTTTCGCGGGCTGCTCACGACGGATACTTCATCCAATACCGTGGTGACGTTTTTTTCGGCGTTCGTACGATGAACGACACGTTCTTCCTGGACGAGTTCACGGATTTTGCGCAGCGCTGCGGGCCGAAGCTCTCGGTGACCATTGCCCTGTCCGACGAGTCCGTGCCCGATTCGGCGGCAGCGCGGTATCCCCAGCTCCAGTTCGACCAGGGATTCGTGCATGACGTCGCGGGACGGCACATGGCCGGTCGCTACCAGAACGTGCGCGCCTATCTCGCCGGACCGCCGCCCGCCGTCGATGCTTCGATTCGCATGCTGCTGCAGGCAAAGCTTTCCACCGACAACATTCGTTACGATAAATTCAGCTAGCATGAGCCGAGTTCGCGTCTGCAAGACCGCCGACATTCCCGAAAACGGGATGAAAGGCTACGACCTCGCGGGTCGCCGCGTTCTGGTCGCGCAATCCGGCGACTGTTACTACGCGTACCAGGGCATCTGTCCGCATCAGGAAGTCTGCCTCGACGAGGGCTTCTTTGACGGCTCCGTGCTTACCTGCCACCAGCACCTGTGGCAATGGGACATCACGACCGGCGCGGCCGTCGGACTCGCCGAGGCACCGCTCGAGCGCTACGACGTACAGGTCCACGACGGCGAGCTGTATGTGGTGCAGGCCAGCGCCCTGCAGGTGGCAGAGATCTTCGCCCGGGCGAGCGAGGAGACGCTGGCGCAATTGAACGGGATCGTACGGCGCGAGGAGTACGCAAGCGGTAGTGCGCTCTACAACATCGGCGACCCGGCGGACGATCTGTACATCCTGGAGTCCGGGCGCGTGGAGTTCCTGATCGGACGCGACGAGCGGACTACGGCTGCCGGCTTCATGCTGCGCAAGGGTGAGGTATTCGGCTGGAATGCGATGCTCGAAAACCAGCCCAGCCGGATCGCCCGCGCATCGTGCCTGGAAAAATCGGTTGTACTGCGCCTGAGCGGGAAGGAAACGCTGCAGATCCTCGACGCCGACCCGGTTTCCGGATTTATAGTGATGCGGAAGCTTTCGAATTTGATTGCCCGGTATCTCACGCTTTCGGGCGCCAAGTGAACGGCGCTGCATAGTAGACCGTCGTTGGTTAGATCGGTCGCATATCGCGACACGCTGTGATTAGTTTCGATGCGTCCAGCCGAACAACAACAGCAAAGGTGCGCGCGGACGTTGAAGTCTGCGTCAGGCAACTCTTATTAGGAGGATTACTTGGAAAATCACCCGCTTCGCCTCGCAACGCGCGCGCTGGTCGCCGCTACCTGCCTGTTCGCCACGGCGCTCGCGCCGATCGTGTCCGCCGCCGATCTCGACTACGGTAAACCCGGAACACCGATCAACCTGATCGTGGGCTATCAACCCTACTACACCCAGTCGTGGTCCGGCGTGGTGATGCGCGGCAAGGAAATGTGGAAAAAGTACCTGCCGCCGGGCTCGACCGTCGAGTTCCAGGTCGGGCTGCAGGGCGCCATCATCGTGAATGCGATGCTCGCCGGCAAGCAGCACATCGGCTACATGGGCGACATGCCGGCCATCGTGTCGACGACCAAGCAGGACGTCGCGGACATCCGTCTGATCGCCATGCTCGGCCTCGGCCGCGATCAATGCAACATCTTTCTGGCGCGGAGCGATGCGCCGCAGTTCAAGACGACGAAAGAGGCGCTCGCGTGGCTGAACGGCAAGCAGGTGGCGGTGCCAAAAGGCAGCTGCACCGATCGGTTCGCGCAGGCCGTGTTCAAGAAAGAGAAAGTCGAGCCGGCGGCCTACCTCAATCAGAACATCGAGGTCATCACGTCCAATTTCCGGGCGGGCAAGATCGACGCTGCGGTGATCTGGGAACCCACCGCCTCGCGGCTGGTGAGCGAAGGCCTCGCGCGGCGCATCGCTTCGGGCGCCTCCGTCGACGAGAACGACGCGGCGATGATGGGCGCGCGCTACGACCTCATCTCCCAGCGCCCCGACGTCATCAAGGGATGGCTCAACGCCGAACTCGACGCCGAGCTCTATGCCGCCGACCCCAAGAACGCGCGCGAGGTGGCGAAGATGGCGGTTGCTCAGACCACCGGTTTCAACGAGAAGGTGATGTGGATGTCGCTCTACGGGAAGTATCCGGAAGCGCAAGGCGGAGACCCGATCCGCAACTCGTACGAGTTCGCGTTCACGGCGCCGTCACTCGAACTCATCAACCGCGCCGCGACATTTCTTCATTCGATCAAGAGCATCAATGTCGACAAGCTTCGTCCCGAGGCGGTGATGCCCGAGTTCACCCAGCAGATCCTGAAAGAACGCAATCTGACCGCGCCCATCGGGAAAGTGACGGGCTTGGCGGAATCCGAGTTCAAGTAACAACCCCCGCGAGGAATTCATGAAGCTCAATGCAACGGCAATCGCCCTCGCCATCGCGCTGGCGGGCGTCGCACCAACGTGCGGCGCTGCGGATCCCATCAAGCTGACCGTGGGCTATCAGCCCTACGACACTATCTCCTACTCGGCGGCGGTCATCCGCGCCAACGAGCTGTGGAAGAAGTACCTGCCACCGGGGAGCCAAGTGGATTTCGAGGCGGCGCTGCAAGGCTCGATCATCGTCAACCAGATGCTCGCGGGCAAGCAGCAGATCGGTTATCTGGGCGACATGCCGGCGGTGGTAGCGACGACCAAGCGAGCTCAGGCCCCCATCAGGCT
>JAYTIR010000152.1:0-5827 GCA_043731765.1 Burkholderiales bacterium | reverse complement strand
GTAAAACAAAACGTTACTAGGCCATTTGGCTGATTGCGAGGAGGAGGAAAAGTCCCAAGAATCAACACAGAGTTCTCCAATTGGGGGACCTAATGGGTTTTGCGCCATGGACATCCCCGCTTCGCCCCGCCTGCTTGAGCGCGTCCACGAAATCATCCGCCGCAAGCACTACAGCATTCGGACGGAACAGGCCTACGTCGACTGGATTAAACGCTTCATTCTCTTCCACGACAAGCGGCACCCAAAGGATCTTGGCGCGACGGAAGTCGAGGCGTTTCTCACCCACCTTGCGGTTGACCGTGATGTATCGGCATCCACGCAGAATCAGGCCCAGTCGGCGCTGCTCTTTCTCTACCGGGAAGTTCTGGGCATCGAACTGTCGTGGCTCGATGCCGTTGCGCGGGCCAAGACACCGACCAAGCTTCCCGTTGTGCTTACGGTGGACGAAGTCACGCGCATCCTGGACCGCCTGACCGGTACGCATCGGCTGATCGGCCGCCTCATGTACGGCACCGGGCTGCGCATCCTGGAGGCGTTGCGGCTGCGCGTGAAGGACGTTGAATTCGAGCGCGGTGAAATTCTGGTGCGGGATGGCAAAGGACTCAAGGACCGGGTGACGGTGCTTCCGCGCGGATTGATGCGGCCGCTGCACGTGCACCTCAAGGACGTGGCGGTCATGCATCGGCAGGATCTCGATGATGGTTTCGGCGCGGTCTGGCTGCCGTTTGCGTTGGCGCGCAAATATCCGGCCGCGCCCCGTGAGTGGCCATGGCAGTATGTTTTTCCGGCGGGTCGCCGGTCGATGGATCCCCGGAGCGGCGTAGTTCGGCGTCATCATGTGGGTGATCAGGCGTTTCAGCGCGCCATGCGCCAAGCCGTGCGCGACGCCCACATCCACAAGCCGGCCACACCGCACACATTGCGCCATTCGTTTGCCACGCATCTGCTCGAATCGGGTTACGACATTCGTACCGTGCAGGAGCTCCTCGGCCATTCGAATGTGAGCACGACGATGATATACACGCACGTGCTCAATCGCGGCGGGCGCGGCGTGATCAGCCCCCTCGACCGGCTCTAGACGCCGCCGCAACCCGCGCCTCCCACAAATCCTCCAACGCATCCGCAAGCGTCGAGGGAATGTGCACGCCGGATGAGCGCACGCCCCAGCGAAATCGCGCGAACGGAGGTACCGCCAGATCATCATATGTAATCAGGGGCAGCGCGTGCAGCGCTTCGAGGCGGAGTCGCAATCGTTGCTGGACGGCGCCGATGGCGGCCTTCTCCGGGCGCCAGTGTACGGTCGGGACCGGTGCAGTCAGCGTATGCCCGGCGCCGAATATGCCCTTTGGCGGCACGCCCACGCGAACCAGAAAGGCGCGACTGCCAATCTCGATATTCCGGACGCGGCCGGAGTTCCATTCGGTGTCGAAATGCCCGAGACGATTGAGTTGCCGGATGTCCTTCGACAGTTCCGGCCAGTTCCAGAGTGACGGATTCCAGGCAAAAAGATAGGTGGCCATATCGTCTGACGCGCGATCGCGATGGTAGATTGTGCCCCTGGAATGCGATCTTTTCCCACCATCCCGCGTGTCGCGTCGCTGTGCGTGTGTGCCGCGCTGTTGGCCGCGTGCAGCAGCGCGCCAAAGAAGGAAGCGTCACCGTCGGCGCCGTCTTCCTCCACCAAGTACTACAAGGATGACGGTCCCGGCGACAGCCCGCCGGTCAATCTCGACACGATTCCGGATGCCACGCCGCGGCTCGAGCCGCTCAACCGTTTCGCCAATCGTCCTTACACGGTGCTCGGCAAGGACTACGTTCCCGCGACCGCGCTGCGCGCCTACAAAGAGCGCGGCATCGCGTCGTGGTATGGCCGCAAGTTCCACGGCCAAAAAACGTCGAATGGCGAGACCTACGACATGTACGCGATGACCGCTGCGCATCCAACGCTGCCGCTGCCGTCCTATGCGCGGGTCACGAATGTCGCGACCGGCAGGAGCGTGGTGGTGCGGGTGAACGATCGCGGCCCCTTCCTGCACGACCGGATCATCGACCTGTCGTACGCCGCCGCGAACCGCATCGGAGTTGCCGCCAAGGGCAGCGGCGAGGTCGTGGTGGAGGCCATCATTCCTGGCGAAGGTGGGACCGTGGTGGCTGCGGCACCGCTACCGCCGGTCGTGGCCACTGCGCCGCTGCGGTCGGCGGAAGTGGCGCAGTTGGCACCCATCAGCGTCGAATCCGCCGGTGGCTTCGCGGTGCAGTTGGGCGCGTTCCAGAATTACGTCAACGCCCAGACTTTCCTTGCCCACGTGCAGGCGCAACTCGCCTCGGCGCAGGTTGAACCCAGGGTGCGCGAGGTCAACGGACTCTATCGTGTCTACGTGGGGCCGTATCCGGATCGCGACGAAGCGCGGCGGGTGGCGGATCGCCTGACCAATGCGTTCGGCTTTGCCACGGCGATCGCGCCGCACTGAGTCACATGTATTTACGGAACTCCCGAGCCCTGTTCGAGGTCAACCCGTTCGCGCCATCCCCTTCGTTATAATCACTCTGTTGTCTCTTCAGTCGTCAGCGAACGGACCCAACAACAACGTGTTTATTCACCGCTCGCTCCGCCTCGCATTCGCGCTCGCCGCGCTGCTTCTCCTGCCGCTCGCGCCCGCGCGCGCGCAACTCACCATCGAGATTGTCGGCGGTGCCGGCACGGCCGTCCCCATTGCAGTCGTCCCGTTCGACGGCGAGCCCGCCGGTCCCACGGGCATTTCGGGCATTGTCGGCGCCGATCTGGCGCGCTCGGGTCTGTTCATGCTGGTCGAAACGGCTGGCATCGTGCCGCGTCCTTCGCGCATCGAGGATGTGCAGGCAGCCGCGTGGCGCGCCAAGGGTGCTGACGCGGTCGTGGTCGGCTCGGCACGGACGCTGGCGGATGGCCGCGTCGAAGTTCGCTTTGCGTTGGTCGACGTGGTGAAGCAGGCGCCGCTGGTGGCGATGGTGTACACGGTCACGCCGGCACAGTTCCGCGCCACGGCGCACAAGATCGCCGACGTCATCTACGAAAAAATGACCGGCGACCAGGGCGTGTTCTCGACCCGCATCGCTTACATCACGAAATTGGGAACGCGGTTCCAGTTGCTGGTGGCCGACGCCGACGGCAACGACCCGCAGACGATCGTGACCTCGAACGAGCCGATGCTGTCGCCGCGCTGGGCACCCGACGGCACGCGCATCGCCTACGTGTCGTTCGAAAGCAAAAAGCCCGTGGTCTATGTGCAGAACCTCGCGACGGGCGCGCGCGCGGCGGTGGCCAATTTCCGCGGCAGCAACAGTTCGCCGGCATGGTCGCCGGACGGTCGCACGCTGGCGGTGACGCTGACCAAGGACGGCGGTTCGCAGTTGTTCCTCATGAATTCCGACGGGAGCAATCCGCAGCGCGTGCTGACTTCGCCCGGCATCGATACCGAAGCGATGTTCATGCCCGATGGCAAGTCGATTCTGTTCACGTCCGATCGCGGCGGCAGCCCGCAGATCTACCGGCTGACACTGGGCAGCGGCGCCGTCGAGCGGCTCACGTTCGATGGCAGCTACAACGTTTCGCCGCGGCCGTTCCCGGATGGCAAGGGTTTCGCGTTCGTGCGCCGCGACGGCGCCCGCTTCCAGATCGCGGTGCAGGATTTCGCGTCGCGGCAGGTGCAGGTGTTGACCGCCGGAACGCTCGACGAATCGCCGAGCGTTGCGCCCAACGGCAAGCTGATCCTCTATGCAAACGAGGTCGGGGGGCGTGGTATATTGGCCGCAGTCTCGAGCGACGGACGCGTGAAGCAGCGGCTCGTTGCACCGGCGACCGACGTGCGGGAACCCGCATGGGGGCCGTTCCCGCGGCCTTAGTGTGCTGAATTGAACCCTTGGCTCCATTCCTTTCTCGCGCCGCGCCATTTCTCGCGCACTCGCAACCTTTCGCAGGAGGCTCCATGAAAAAATTCCTGATCGCCGCCGCCATGGTGGTTGTTCTCGCCGGCTGTTCCACGCAACCCACGGCGCCGGTCGATGACAAATCGACCACGGGGACGCCCGCCGCAGGCACGACACCGGGGACCACGACCAGCGGCACGACGACGTCCGGCGTGTCGGGCACGTCGACGGGCACCGGGATGAATCCGCTCAGGGATCCCAACAATATCCTGTCGAAGCGAAGCATCTACTTCGAGTTCGACAGTTTTGTGGTCGAGGACAAGTACAAGGCGCAAATCGAGGCGCATACCAGGTATCTCGCCGGCAACAAGAGCGCCAAGGTGACACTGCAAGGCCACACCGACGAGCGCGGCTCGCGCGAATACAACATTGCACTGGGACAGAAGCGCGCCGACGCCGTCAAGCGCGTGATGACGCTGATGGGCGTGCAGGAAGTGGTGATCGAGACGGTCAGCTACGGCAAGGAAAAGCCCAAGCGCGAAGGTCACGACGAAGCCTCGTGGGCCGAGAACCGCCGCGTCGACATCGTCTACTTCGGCGAGTGATGGTCAGCGGGGTGAAGGTACGCCGGACCGCGGCGTTCGCCGCGCTGGCATTGTTCGCGATTATTTACGTCTACCCGCAATTCGCGCACGCCGCGCTGTTCGATGACGACGAAGCGCGCAAGCGCATCACGCAGACCAACCAGCGCATCGACCAGCTGCAAAAGGATCTGGACGAACGCGTCGCCCTGCTCGAACGGCAGCTCAAAAGTGGCGCACTGGTCGATCTTGCCAACAACGTCGAAGGGTTGAAGAGCGACGTCGCGAAGATTCGCGGCCAGATCGAGGTGCTGACCTACGAACTCGATCAGTCGCAAAAGCGCCAACGCGATCTGTACGTCGATCTCGACGCGCGCATGCGCAAGCTGGAAGTTGCGCCGGGCGCAGCGACAACCGACACCGCTCCGGCAGACGCCGCGGCCACCGCGGCCTCAGTGGCCTCACCCGCGACCGAGCAGCGCGCCTACGACGCCGCGTTGGATCAGTTCAAACGCGGCGACTATCAGGGCGCCATCACGGGCTTCACCGCGTTCGTCAAGACCTACCCCAGGAGCGCGCTGGCGCCGTCCGCGCAATACTGGATCGGCAACGCGCATTTCGCGCGCAAGGATTACCGCGCTGCCATTGCTTCGCAACGCCAGTTGTTGCTGGCCTGGCCGGACAGCGCAAAAGTTCCGGATGCCCTGCTCAATGTCGCTTCCGCGCAGTCGGAGTTGGGCGACAACGCCGCGGCACGCCGCACGCTGGAAGAGCTAATCGGCAAGTACCCGCAATCCGACGCGGCTGCCAAGGCGAAGCAGCGGCTCGGCCAGCGCTGATTCCGTAGCGAAATGGCCGCAACATCACCGCTGCGGCGGGCTGCAACTTTCGCGCCGCGGCTGGTTGCGTGGCAACGCGCGCACGGCCGCCACGGCCTCCCATGGCAGGACACGCGCGACCCGTACCGCATCTGGCTGTCCGAAATCATGCTGCAGCAGACGCAGGTTCAGACAGTCATTCCCTATTACGAAAAATTCCTGGCGGACTTTCCCGACGTTCGCGCGCTCGCGACCGCGCCGATCGAGCGCGTGCTCGAACACTGGAGCGGATTGGGCTACTACCGGCGTGCGCACCACCTGCACGCGGCGGCACAGGCGGTGGTTGCGCAATTTGCCGGCATTTTCCCAGGGGACGTGCACACGCTCGACACTTTGCCAGGTGTAGGGCGCTCGACCGCGGCGGCGATCGCGGTGTTCGCGTCCGGCGCGCGTGCGGCCATCCTGGACGGCAACGTCAAGCGCGTGTTGGCTCGCCATCGCGGCATCGAAGGCTTTCCCGGC
>JAYTIR010000151.1:0-3766 GCA_043731765.1 Burkholderiales bacterium | reverse complement strand
CCCGGCAATTTGCCAAGCGCCATGCCGGGCGTATTGAGCTGCGTCGTGCTGGCGAGCATCGTTGCGTAGCCGGCGTCGGAGAGCAATCCTTTTTTCAGCGCGGCGCTGTAGATCCCTACGCCGAGCGGCTTGCCGAGAATGAGCGCGTCGCCAGGTCGTGCACCGGCATTGCGTTTGATGTACTTCGGATCGACGACGCCAATCGCAACCAGACCGTAGATCGGCTCCACCGAATCGATCGTGTGGCCGCCGGCGATCGGAATGCCGGCCTTGGCGCAGATCGACTCGCCGCCAGCGAGGATCTGGCGGATCGTGTCGACGGGCAACTTGTTGACCGGCATGCCGACCAGCGCGAGCGCAAACAACGGCGTGGCGCCCATCGCATAGACATCCGAGATGGCATTGGTCGCGGCGATCGCGCCGAAATCGAAAGGGTCGTCGACGATCGGCATGAAGAAGTCCGTCGTCGCGACGATGGCCTGATGTTCATTGAGCCGATAGACTGCTGCGTCGTCCGCGGTCTCGATGCCGACGAGCAGCGCCGCGGGCAGCAGGCCCGGGGCGGCGCGGCCCAGGATCTCCTGCAGCACGCCAGGCGCGATCTTGCAGCCGCAACCGCCGCCGTGGGAAAACGAGGTCAGCCGCAGTGGCAAGGGATCAGAAGCATTCACGGCAACTTCTTTCGCGTGGAGTCGAGCCGACAAATGAAATGGAATCGATCCCCATTCTAGCGTCCCGCCTCCGTGCCCGCGCAACACGTCGCAGACAACCGTCGCCGTTGCAAAAACCCTACGCATAACAAGCCCTTGGCACCGGTACTGCTTCCCTTGCGGCAGCAGCAGGCGTAGCATCGCGGCAACGACAAGGGTCCGGGCGTGAATCCTGCTTCCTCGGGTGAGGACTCGCGCCACGAACAAATCGACCTGGCGTGCCACAGGAGTGAAGGGCTTTGAAGCCGACGGATATTGCTCACCCCGACTATTTCCACAAAGTCGTCGATTGTCAGTGGGCCTGCCCGGCCCACACTCCCGTCCCCGAGTACATCCGGTTGATCGCAGCGGGCCACTACGGCGACGCGTACCTCGTCAACTGGAAGTCCAATGTTTTTCCCGGCATCCTCGGCCGCACCTGCGATCGTCCGTGCGAACCCGCGTGCCGGCGCGGCCGCGTGGAAGAAGGTTCGCCGGATGTCGCGAAAGCCCATGCCAAGCCGGAACCCGTCGCCATTTGTCGCTTGAAGCGCGTCGCGGCGGATTTCAAGGAAGACATTCGCGACCGGTTGCCTCCACCTGCCACGAACAAGAACGGCAAGCGCGTTGCACTGGTCGGTGCCGGGCCGGCGTCGCTCACCGTAGCGCGCGATCTGGCGCCGCTGGGTTATGAATGCGTCGTGTTCGACGGCGATGCGCGCGCAGGCGGCATGATCCGCTCGCAAATTCCCAAGTTCCGGCTGCCCGATTCGGTGATCGACGAGGAAGTCGGCTACGTGCTCGACATGGGCATCGAGTTTCGCGGTGGGCAACGCGTCGACAGCATGAAGCAGTTGCTGGGAGAAGGATGGGATGCGGTGTTCGTGGGCAGCGGCGCGCCGCGCGGGCGCGACCTCGACCTTCCCGGGCGCCGTGAAGCGGCCGCGAACATTCACATCGGCATCGATTGGCTGTCGTCCGTCTCCTTCGGCCATGTCACGAAGATCGGCAAGCGCGTGATCGTGCTGGGCGGTGGCAACACGGCGATGGACTGTTGTCGCTCTTCGCGCCGACTGGGCGGCGACGAGGTGCAGGTCGTCGTGCGCTCCGGCTTCGAGGAAATGAAGGCGTCGCCGTGGGAAAAGGAAGACGCGATGCACGAGGGCATCCCGATTCACAATTACCTCGTGCCCAAGGCGTTCACGCATGACGGCGGAAAGTTGAGCGGCGTGACGTTCGGGAAGGTGGCGCCACAAAAGGATTCGAAGGGGCGGCGGCAACTCGTTGCGACCGGTGAGCCGGACGTGCATTTTCCCTGCGACGACGTGCTGGTCGCGGTCGGGCAGGAGAATGCATTTCCCTGGATCGAGCGCGATGCGGGAATCGCATTCGACGACCATGGAATGCCCGTCGTGGACAAGGTGACCATGGCGTCCACGCATTCCGGTGTGTACTTTGGCGGCGATGCCGCGTTTGGTCCGAAGAACATCATCTGGGCCGTCGCGCATGGCCACGACGCGGCGATTTCGATCGACCACCATTGCCAGGGCGTGCCGATTTCGCAGCGGCCGGCGCCCCACGTCAACCTGATGTCGCAGAAGATGGGCATCCACGAGTGGAGCTACGACAACGCCATCCACAACGACAAGCGCTATCGCGTTCCGTTGAAGGACACGGTCGTGGCACTTCGCGATATCCGTACCGAAGTCGAGCTGGGTTTCGACCGCCGCGTCGGGTTCGCCGAAGCGCAGCGTTGCCTGAACTGCGACGTCGAGACCGTGTTCGCCGGCAAACTCTGCATCGAATGCGACGCCTGCGTCGACATCTGCCCGATGGACTGCATCACATTCACGGCCGACGGCGAGGAGACCGATCTGCGCACGCGGCTCAACGCTCCCGCACTGGACCTCACGCAGGATATCTACGTCGCCGGCGGGCTCAAGACCGGCCGCGTGATGGTGAAGGACGAGGACATGTGCCTGCATTGCGGACTGTGCGCCGAGCGCTGCCCGACGGGCGCGTGGGACATGCAGAAGTTCCTGCTCGAGATGGCGCAGGCGGACGATCGGTGCCACGCGCAGCACGGATCCACAACGGTGTCGAAAAGCATTGTCCGATTCGCCGCCCCACTGACGAGTTCACCGGCGGAGTGATGCGATGACACCGCCATCCAGCGCTGCCTCGCGCGTCAACGATTTCGTCGTCAAGTTTTCCAACGTCAACGGCTCCGGCTCTGCGTCCGCGAACGGCCTCTTCGCGAAGGCGATCCTGCGCATGGGCGTGCCGGTTGCGGCGCGCAACATATTTCCGTCCAACATCCAGGGCCTGCCGACCTGGTTCGAAGTGCGCGTCGTCGCGGCAGGCTGGCGCGGGCGCCGCGGCGGCGTCGACATGGCGGTCGCGATGAACCCGCAGACGTGGGACAAGGACCTGGCCGAAGTGGACGCCGGCGGCTATGTCTTCTACGACTCGACCAAGTCGTTGCCGCCATCGAAATTCCGCGCCGATGTGACGCCGATCGGCGTGCCGCTCACCGCGATCTGCAATGCGGAATATAGCGATCCCCGCCAGCGCCAACTGTTCAAGAACATCATTTACCTGGGCGCGCTGTCGGCGCTCCTCGACATCGAGCCGGTCGAGATCGAAAGGCTCTTCGGCGAGCAATACAAGGGCAAGGAAGCGTTGCTCGAATCGAACCGGAAGGCGCTGCACCTGGGCCGCGACCACGTGCTCGCCAATTTCGACTGCCCGCTGCCGATCCACGTCAAGCGCAGCGACATGGTCGGCGACCGGATCTTCATCGACGGCAACAGCGCGGCAGCACTCGGCTGCGTCTATGGCGGCGCGACGGTGGCCGCGTGGTATCCGATCACGCCATCGTCCTCGCTGGCCGAAGCGTTCGCGGGGTACTGCCGCAAGTTCCGCAACGACGCGGCCTCGGGGAAGAAACGCTACGCGATCGTGCAGGCCGAGGATGAGTTGGCGTCGATCGGCATGGTCATCGGCGCGGCGTGGAACGGCGCGCGCGCGTTCACGGCGACGTCCGGCCCTGGCGTATCGCTGATGCAGGAGTTCCT
>JAYTIR010000150.1:0-2106 GCA_043731765.1 Burkholderiales bacterium | reverse complement strand
GTGATGACAGTCAATCGCGGCGATACGGTGGTATGGCTCAACAAGGATCCATTCCCGCATACCGCAACGGCAAAGGGTGTGTTCGATTCGCACACGATTGCAGCCGGGAAGTCGTGGAAGTACAGGGCTCGCACGACCGGCACGCACAGCTACATCTGTACGCTGCATCCCAATATGACGGGAACGCTGGTCGTTCGTTGAGGCGTTGGCCGGCATCGCGTGCCCAGAGCGCCACCGCCTGCGGTTGACCGTGGTGCAGTGCCCGTAGATACTGGGCTCGTGCGGCTCAATTTCCTACCCGTCCATGTAGCGCCCGCTACGCCCGGCGCCGGGCGATCATTATGCTGAAGCACATCGATGCCGGAACCTTGTGCGTCGCCTACGAAGAACAGGGCGCCGCCGAGGGAACGCCCGTCTTTCTGCTGCATGGATTTCCGTACGACGTCCGCGCCTACGATGCCGTCGCGCCGAGGCTCGCCGCCGCGGGCTGTCGCGTTATCACACCGTATCTGCGCGGCTATGGGCCGACCGCCTTCATTTCGCCGCACACGCCCCGATCGGGACAGCAAGCGGTGCTCGCGCACGACCTGCTCGCGCTGATGGATGCACTGGCGATCCCGCGCGCGCTGCTGGCCGGTTACGACTGGGGCGGCCGCGCAGCGTGCATCGTCGCGGCGCTCTGGCCGGAGCGCGCCATCGGCCTGGTGACCGGCAACGGCTACAACGTGCACGACATTGCCCGCGCCGGCGAACCGCTGCTGCCCGAAGACGAATATCGCCTCTGGTACCAGTACTACTTTCATGGCGAACGCGGCCGTGCCGGTCTCGAACGCAACCGGCATGCGTTGTGCAAATTGCTGTGGCGGCTCTGGTCGCCCAACTGGGCATTCGACGACGCCACCTACGAGCGCACCGCGGCGTCGTTCGACAACCCGGACTTCGTGGACGTGGTTATCCACTCGTATCGCCATCGCTACGGCCTGGTACCGGGCGACCCGTCGGTCGCGGACACCGAGCGGCGGTTGGCCGCACAGCCGCGGATCGCGGTGCCCACGATCGCGCTCGACGGTGACGGCGACGGTGTGGTCCGCCTGGGCGGTGCCGCAATGCACGCGCCCTACTTCACCGATGTCTACGAACGCCGCGTGATTCCGCGCGTCGGCCACAACCTGCCGCAGGAGGCGCCGGGGGAATTCGCGGAGGCCGTGCTGGCACTCGTGCAAGCACATGCATGAGATCCGCAATTCGGCCCTCACCCCCTGTATCTCGTCGCAGCAGGGTCGACGCTCAGGCAGTTGCGGCGTTCGACCACCGACCGCTGGATTGGCGGGGTGTCCGGCGGCTTGGCCGAGGCCCGGTACGTCGGGCTTTTTGTCGCATGATATTATGGTCAGACTTATGACTATTAATAGCAAGGGGCAGCAATGCTTACCTGGCCTGTACACGACGCGAAAGCGCGATTCAGCGAACTGCTCGAAGCCAGTATTTCGGAAGGTCCGCAAGTCGTGACCAAGCACGGAAAAGCCGCGGCGGTGCTGGTGCCGATCCGGCAGTGGGATGCGCTGCAATCCGCCGGCAAGCGACCTTTGAAACAGGTCCTGCTCGATACGACCGCAGCCACAGGTCTTGTAGTGCCCGCTCGGGGCAATCTGAAGCTGCGCCGTGTTTGATGTTCCTGCTGGACACGAGCATCGTCTCCGAACTGCGCAAGCCGAAGCCGCATGGCGGCGTCGTGGCGTGGGTCTCCGCGCAGGAGGCGACGTCTCTGTACGTGTCGGCAATGACCATCGCCGAATTGCAGCGTGGCGTCGAAATGACGCGTGAGCGAGAAAGCGAGAAAGCGCTGCAAATCGAGGCGTGGCTGGAGCAATTGACCTACACCGGGCAAGTGCTGGCGATGGATGCCGCAGTCTGCCGCGAATGGGCGCGGCTCATGCACCGCCGCTCCGCTGCGCTGGTAGAAGATGCCTTCATTGCGGCGACCGCAACGGTGCATCGCATGGTGGTCGTGACGCGCAACGTGCGCGACTTCAAGATATTCGGTGTGCAGACACTCAACCCGTTCAACCGGAATTAGCAACTCGTCCGAACCGGGCCAGCGTTACA
>JAYTIR010000149.1:0-11961 GCA_043731765.1 Burkholderiales bacterium | reverse complement strand
TGACGCGCCTCAACGACATCTCCGACGGGGACGGCATCTGGGGACAGATTGGCATCATCCAGGTGGTCAGCGATAGCGGCACCGAGAATTTCGATCCGGTGCGGCAGGCGATCTACCGCAAGAACGTCACCAGCATCCGGATCTACATGGTTGTCCTGAACGGTTACGTGCGCGGACGACTGCTGCTCAACTACTGGTCCTGAGGAGGAAGCGTGCCATGATCGAGTTCGAATCCACGCGCGACGGCAAGGTGCCGACTTCCGAAACGAGCGTGGTCTACGATGCGCGTGACGGCACGATCGTCTATGTGCACGAGTTCATAGGGGATGGCCTGGGTCTCTATGGTGCCGAAGGCCAGGCCGAGCGGGCCGGGGTGGCGCTCGAAAGCGCGCGGCGCCACCTCGGAAATACCGAGCGGCTGGAGGTGCTGCACCTCCCGCGCGATTTCCGCTTCGAGCGCGACACGCTCTATCGGGTCGACCTTGCAGCGGGCAAGCTAGCGGTCCGCGACGAGGCATCCGCCGCTGCCCGCTCGGTCGGGAGAAACGTGCGGGGGATCCGGACCATTTGACCGGCGATGCAGGCGGCGCAGCGTGCCGGGCGACACCGCGGGCGCGCCCGCTCGCCCGAGCCGTTTCTGCACCTGCACCGGCCGTGCCTTCGGTCTCGCTCCTGGCGTCCCTCCGACGCCTTCCACTGGTCGGATGCCTTCGGCGAACTCACCGATCGGCGATTCGCGCCGCGCCAAGCAAAAATAACAAAGGCCGCATGCCGCGGCCATTGTCATTGTTTGGTGGAGGTGGCGAGAATCGAACTAGGTCAACTGTCCGGGCTAGTGGCTACTTTCCATGGTTCGATCGCGCCCTTACCACCATTCTTACCACTGTCGGCGCCCGCTTGGCCTTGGCTCTTTGTGCGGTGCCGCACAAAGGTCGGCAGCCGCCCTGTTAGCAGCAATCATTCACTTACTGCTGCTAGCGGTGATCGAAACTCCTCAAAAGGCCGCTCGATCGCCCAAATGATGTGCGTTAGCGTACCGAGCCGCCTCACAATACGGGGGACAATGGCCAAGTTGTTGACGGCGCCCAAGGGAGAGTTGGGTGCCATACAGGTTAAGGTATCGGGGTAATTTGCCCATGATGTATGGAGAATGAGATGAACGCCCAGACCGCCTCCACCACTCAATCCAAGTACGTTGTGCCCCGTTTTTCCGAAGCGGACTGCAGGTTCAGTCGATATTGTCTTGGCTTGCTGGCAA
Organism: Burkholderiales bacterium; assembly: GCA_043731765.1. Taxonomy (GTDB): domain Bacteria; phylum Pseudomonadota; class Gammaproteobacteria; order Burkholderiales; family Casimicrobiaceae; genus VBCG01. The sequence continues at coordinate 10,703 of JAYTIR010000149.1, read as the reverse complement.
GCTTGGGATTCGTTACGGTACTTTCCTTGGTTCAAAGCGACGCAGCATTGGCCGCGACCGCGCCAAGCCTTGGATCGGAGAGCACATACGGTGTCGTTTCCAGCACCTTTACCAATTCCAACACCGCGCCGCAAACCATTATCAATGGAAGTGTTTGCTATACGACAGCACCCGTAACACCTCCCTTGACCATTACCGGCACAACAAATGTGCCCTGTCCTCCTGCAACAGGGGTGGATCAAGGTCTCGCCTTAGCGACTCTGAATGGTCAACCCTGTACGTCTCTTGGCGCTGGTGCGGTCGCTCTGGACTCGGTGAGTGTTGGAGGTAATCCGCCCGGCGTCATCCCTCCTGGTTGTTATTCCAGCGGTGGCGCAATGAATGTAACTGTATCTACGAACGTGACGCTCACTGGCAACGGCGTTTACGTCTTTAGGCCAGGTGGGGCGCTTAATACTGGAGCCAATTCCAACGTGCTCCTGGCAAACGGCGCCTGTGCTTCCGATGTATTTTGGGCTCCCGTCGGTGCCACAACACTTGGAGCAAACGCGGCACTATCACCTACACCTACGTTCGTGGGAAACATCCTTGATGCTGCGGGTATCACGATAGGACATTTTGCAAACTTGACGGGAAGAGCCCTGGCATTTGGCGGAACAGTCACGACGGATGCCGATACAATCACTGTCCCTCCTTGCGCCCCATTCGCGGGCGCCGGCATCCCCACGCTTACTGAGTGGGCGATGGTCATTCTTGCCGCGCTCCTGGCTATCGCGGGCTTTGCAGTGATACGCCGGCAGACAAGGTAGTGGTCGCAGCTGGGCGCCGCAGCGCGCGGGCCAAAATCATCCGATTGGCCTAGCATTGCTGGGGGCGCTAGTCGTTGCTCGCTTCGTCGTGGACATGCCGCAATCCGGGTATGCCTCCACGCGACAACCTGTCCGCCCGAAACGGAGCGCTATTCCTCTACCCATTCCGCGCCCGCAACCCACTGACCGGCAAATGGTATCGGGCCAGGTACAAGGCCGAGCGGCATGAGATTACCGCGCGCTATGCCGAGTGGGAGATCATCGGGCCGCCAGAAATCCGCCGACCAATCGGGGGGCAATTCAGTCCTTGGCAATAATCCGCGCGCTCCGCTAGTCCGCGCGTCGCCCCATCAACACCTATATTCAGATAGGGTGTACGGTCTTCCTCAACTCAGGTGTTGGGAGGATAAAAATGAAACAGTCGGCTTCCGGTGCACGGTTTCTAATTGCGATCTTCGGCTTTGCGTTCGCTGCCCTCGCGGCTGGCCCCGCAATTTCGTCCAACCTGAAGCTCTCTGGGATCCTGGGCTATAGCTACACCGGGTCTACTGCGAACATCACCGCCGCCCGGATCGACAACCTCGACGTAGCGGGGACTTCCGGGACGATTCGCCTGGAATTGTGGGCGTTTCCGTCTCCCTTCACCGGTACGCAGTCCGGCTACAAGATGGCTCAGTACCAGCTCGGTCAACTCACCGCAGGCTATTACTACTCAAACGTCAATAGTGGAACTGTCGCTTTCGCTCCGCCGCCAGACGGAACATGGACGTTCACGCTTCTGCTGACCGAATACACCTCCGCGTCTTCGAATCAAGGATTTACGTACACGGATTGGTGGAATTTTTCGACGCCGGAAACGTTTGGGACGCCATCAAGTTCCCCTACGGTTTTGGTTGTTGAGTATCACCATTCAGGCTTCGATCACTATTTCATCACGCCGCTCGCGGTGGAGATTGCCTTGCTCGATGCTCACGCGCCTCCGTTTGAACTTTGGTCGCGGACCGGGCTTTCGTTCAATGCCTATGCGAACGCAACCGCGCCCTCGGGGTCTGTCGCCATTTGCCGCTTCTTCAACGACCACTTTGCACCGAAGAGCTCACATTTCTACGCGCCGCATGGCTTGGGATGCGAAGGGACGATCGCCAATTTTCCCGACTGGTTGCTGGAAAGCGACTCGCTCTTCAACGCGATGCTTCCGGACTCCACGAACGGCGCCTGCCCGGCCGGGACCATTCCAGTTTATCGGCTCTATAACAACGGCATGGGTGCGGCACCGAATCATCGCTTCGTCACCGATCTGGCCGAACGGCAAAAGATGCTCGCCATGGGCTACATAGCGGAAGGTGCGGGCATCGGCGTAGGCATGTGTGTCCCACCCGCGAGTGGTGGAAACGCTTCGGCACAAGGTATTTGGACCGGAACGACAAACACCAATCAAACGGTTGCCGGAATCGTCCTCAGCGACGGAACCTCCTACTTCCTATACACGCCAAGCGGCACCAGCACTGTTGCTGGCGTTGTACTAGGAAACGCAACATTCATTAGCGGCGCAATCTCTGCGACCAATGCACGCGACTTCAACATTTCGCCTTACGGTGTCGCCTTCGCTGCGACAATTAGCGGAAACTACGTTCAGGGCAGCACGATAAACGCGACCGTCCTAGAGGCCGGGACCACTGGAACGATTTCGCTCACCTATGATTCGCGTTACGACCAGCCAGCGAGCTTGGCGGCTGCTGCCGGGACCTACAGTGCAAGCGTTGGGTCCTTGGGCGGGTGGCAAAACACGACGCTTACGCTATCTTCAAATGGCACAATTGTTGGAGGTGGCAACGGCTGCACATTCTCGGGCGCTGCGACTACGCACGGAAGCGTAAATGTGTTCGATGTGCAAGTCACGTTTAACGGCGGCGCGTGCCTATTTGGCACAAGCACAATCTATGGAGTTGCCTTCTACGATCCAGCAATCCGGACCCTTTACGGCACCGCGCCCAACACTGCGCGTACTGATGCGCTGATTTTTATTGGATCAAAATAATGTCCCCGTCGATGGGGCGGCTACAATAGTTTCGGCTTTGGGTCGCAGATGTTCAAGATTTGTGACGCCAGCTGGAGGGCATCGTTCATTTCTCCAACCTCAATGTCCGCCGCTAGCTCATAGTCAGCGCGAATTCGCATTGGACGCGGTCTCAGGAGAAATGCGCCGACGGCTTGCGAGTCGGTTTCCAGCTTTGGTCCAACGCGCGAATCGGGGTATCGCAATTGGTTTATGAGATTCTCGTGCTCTCCACCTTGTGCTAACGAGCGGCCGGGGAACGGAAGAGCTGCTTGGTAGCGTTTTGCGCCGTGGAATGCCGCGTAGTAAGCCCGCCCAATGGCGGACCTTCTGGATGGCTCGTTAGTTGCGTCCTTCGCTATTCGACGGGCCTCGGCAAGTAGATCACGCGGCGAGATGCTCATGGGCTAAGCGCCTCGAGCGGAAGCCGAAGGAAAAGCAGTTTGGCGGAGCTATTTGCCTTTGTATGCAAGTGTCGACGAGTTCAACGGTCAACAGAGTTACGGCTTCGGCATCAAGGTCAAGCTCAAAGCTTATGTCCACCTGCGCGAAGCCATCGTCGCGCGTGGCAAACAGTTGCGGAAATCCCAAAAAGAACATCCGCCTATTTCGCATCATCTCACCGGCAACATCCAGCCAACCTGCCAACATCGCATCACTTATGCCGTGCTCGTCCAAGATGCCGGCCGCGAGCTCGATCGTCGCCAAAACCGAATTGGGAATACCTGTAGGCATTGAGCCCGCCTGCCGGATCGTATCGGCCAAATACACAATTGATGCACACGCAATTGCCTTTTCTGCCGCGTGCGGCCAAACAATCGTGTCAACGGAAAGCCAATGCTTTGTCAGTGCTTGCGCCTCCGAGAAATATCCGAGATTGCTTAAAGGAGTGGCCTTCGCATCGGTGATCGCCGGCACATAGCGTAGGCGTATGGCCTTATCTCCAGCGGCGCGAACGGCTTCCGCATCCCCGGTCAGGCCTGCCGCGCCAGCGAGGGTCGCCCAAGCGGCCGCAGGGTCGCTCTTGAAAAGCGCGTCAGCCATGCGCTTCAGGCGACGTACCTGAAAGTCGTCTTCCGCAAAATAGTGTCCCCCGACCATCCACAGGTCGTTAAGAAGATCCACCGCTTCTTGAGAATTGGGTAACGGGACTGGCATCTGCGTGCTCCGGGCGGTTCAAACAACCGAGAGGGCGCTTACTTTATCACTCCGAACGTTTATCCACATCCTCCCGGCCAACCGAACAGGTTTCCTGATGATCAGCAAACTGGCCTAAACAATGGAAGACCCCTTTGTACTATGACGGTCAAAAGAAAACGGCCCCGCTCGGTAGCCATCATTCGTTGGTTTGGTGGAGGTGGCGATTGCTTGCTCGGATTTCGCGTTGCCTCCGCGAAATCCTCGTCCTCGCTCCGCTCGGACCGCCGATCGCTCGACCTGCGGTCTCGCTCTTAGCGTCCTCCGGCATCCTCCCATTGGTCGGATGCCTGCGTCGAACTCGCCAGGCGGTCGAAGGCCGCGACCCCACCCAATTGCAAACGGCCGCAGGTAAGCGGCCGTTTGGCATTGGTGGAGGTGGGCGGAATCGAACCGCCGTCCGGAAGCGCTCCACAGTCAGGACTACATGCTTAGTCGTGTCATTGTGCTCTCATCCCCGAACCGTTGACGGACAGACGGCGCGGCGACCAGTCACCTTGCTTTAGCGTGTCGCCCAAGTGACCCGGGCGCACGCGATCGCTCAAAATGTCCTTGCTGTGACAGTTACATCACCCGGGCTGAGCGCCGCCCGGTGCAAGGTCCGGCGGGGTTAAGCCGCCAGAGCGTAGGTTTCGTCGTTCGCAGTTATATTTGCGATTGCCAAAGTTTTACGAGGATTGACGCCTCGGCATGCCCCAAGCTGCTTCACTACCCCCGTCGAGACCAGTTCACCCCCGGTGATCGATCGGTCCGGCGCCGTAACTCAGTCGGACGCCGGCAAAATGCTCAGAGGTCACATTATACGCGCATGGCTCGGCGAGCCTGCCTGCTCATGCCCGCGACGCGATGACACCGCGCAAATTGCAGTGCGGTAAACTTGCCCATCCCCACGATTCAAAGCGTGCGCATGGGCACCGATAACGTTTCTCCTGTTGTTCCCGTCATCCTTTCCGGTGGGGCCGGCACACGTTTGTGGCCGCTGTCGCGTGAAACGGCGCCGAAGCCGTTCATGCCGCTGCCCGACGGCGAAACCTTGCTCGCCAAGACCGCGCATCGCGCGACTTCGTTGGCCGGCGTGACCGGGCTCGTGACCGTCACCAACCGCGACTACTATTTCCGGACCAAGGATGTCTACGCGGGACTCGGTGCCAACGAGCCGCACGACGCCGCCTATCTCCTCGAACCTTTCGGCCGCAATACCGCACCCGCCGTGGTCCTTGCGGCCATGCTCGTTCAAGCGCGCTATGGAACCGACGCCGTCATGCTGGTGCTGGCCGCCGACCATTTGATCCGGGATGAACGTTCCTTTGGCGCGGCAGTGGCCATCGCGGCGAAATTGGCCCGCACCGGACGACTCGTGACCTTCGGCATCACGCCCTCGCATCCGGAAACCGGCTACGGCTACATCGAGTGCGGCAGCGCCATTGCCGATCGCGCATTCGCCGCGACGCGCTTCGTGGAAAAGCCGCCGCTCGCGCAGGCGCGTGATTTCGTCGCGGCCGGCAACTATGTCTGGAATTCGGGCATGTTCGCGTTCACCGCCGGCAGCATCCTCGCGACCTTCGCGCGCTACGCGCCCACCGTGCTCGAAGCGATGCGCCCGGTGTGGCAGCCGCTTGCGGCGAAATCCGGCGAGACCGTGCTCGAGATCGACGCGGCGACGTTTGCCGCGGCACCCGATATTTCCATCGACTTCGCGGTCATGGAGCAGGCGGCGGCCGATGGCAAGGTCGCGGTCGTGCGCGGTGATTTCGATTGGAGCGACGTCGGTTCATGGCAGGCGATATCGGAGTTGTCCGACACGGATGCCCACGGCAATCGCGGCAGCGGCGAGCGCGTGGCCATCGACACCCGCGACACGTTCATCCATTCCGAGGACCGCGTGGTCGCCACGATCGGCGTCGACAACCTGGTCATCGTCGACACGCGCGACGCGGTGCTGGTCGCGCACCGCGATCACCTGCAACGGGTCAAGGAAGTGGTCGCGGAACTGAAGGCGCGCGGCCACGATTCCTACAAGCTGCACAAGACCGTTTCGCGCCCGTGGGGCACGTACACGGTGCTCGAGGAAGGCCCCGGTTTCAAGATGAAGCGCATCGAGGTGAAGCCCGGCGGGTCGCTCTCACTGCAGTTGCATAAACGCCGCAGCGAGCACTGGGTGGTGGTGCGCGGCACCGCGCGCGTCACATGCGGGGAGCGCGTTTACGACGTACCGCAAGGTGAATCGACGTTCGTTCCGGTCGGAACGCGCCACCGGATCGAGAATTGCGGCGCGGAAATGCTCGCGATCATCGAGGTGGCCTGCGGAGATTACATCGAGGAGGACGACATCGTCCGCTTCGACGACAAGTACGGGCGCGTTCCGGTATAGAAATTTCTAGGCCAGCACGTCCGGATCGATCTCGCGCTCGAGCCGCGCAATCTGGTCCTTGAGCAGCAGCTTGCGGCGCTTCAGCCGGCGAATCTCCAACTCGTCATGCACCGGGTCGGCCTCGAGCCGCTCGATCGCCGTGTCCAGATCGCGGTGCTCCAGCTTGAGCTCCACGATGCGCTGCTGAAACGCGACGCGCTCCGCATTGCCGATGTTGTCGTCCATGCGGCCTCCTAGTCAGTTCCCACCGCCGCAACCTCGTCCGCCTCGATGCGCTTGCCGCCGAAGCGGCTCGTCGCCCAGATGCCTGCCAGTATGAGCGCGATGCCCGCCACGTGGTAGGGCTCCATGCGCTCGCCCAGGAACAGCCACGCAAGCACCACGCCGAACACCGGCATCAGATGGACAAAGAGGCCGGCAACATTGGCGCCCACCTCCTCTACGCCGTGGTTCCAGAAAGTGTAGGCGAGTACCGACGAGAACAGCGCGACCGCGACCAGCGCCGCCACATTCGTCCATGACCACACGACGTGCCGCCCGAGCGCCATTTCCCCCAGCCAAAGCGGCAGGACGCACAGGTCGCCAATCACCGCGACGACAAACAGGAACGACAGCAAATTGACGCCAGCAGGCCGCCAGCGTAACCCGATCGTATAAACGGACCACAGCGCCATCGACAGGATGATGAAGAGATCGCCGACGTTCAGGTGAAATCCCAGCAGCGTGTCGACGCGGCCCTTGGACAGGACGGTCAGTACACCCGCCAGCGATATCATCACTCCTGCAATTTGCACCGGCGCCAGGCGCTCGTGCAGAAAGATCCACGAGATCGTGATGATCATGATCGGGATGAACGAATTGAGGATCACACCGTTGATTGCGGTGGTGTAATTGAGGCCGAGGTAGGCCAGGCCATTGTGCGTTCCCACGCCAATGGCGCCCAACACCAGCATCGTTTTCCAGTTGGCGCGGATCACCGGCCAATCCCGGCGAATGTGCGGCCACGCAAAGGGCGCCAGGATCACGATCGCGAACAGCCAGCGGAAGAACGTCATCGCCATCGGCGGGATCTCGGAATGCAGCGCGCGGCCGATGATCCAGTTGGACGCCCAGAATAATGGCGGCAGCGTCAACAACAAATAAGGAGAGGCACGCCGGGAGGCCGGCGACGGCGCAGACATCGGACAAGTATACGGACTCCCGCGCGCCGGCAAAGCACAAGGACGCCCGTTTCGACCCCCGTATAATCTCGTCCTTGAACGCCCCCGACACACTACCGCAAACGCCCGCCGCGCCACCGGAGTTGGTGGATCCCGCATTGCCGTCGCTGCTTCCCGCGATTCCGGAGGCGGGCCGCAAGACGTCCGCCGGACCGTATGCGGGCTCTTCCGACGCACTGGCACTCGCCCAACTCGCGCGCGATTGCGCCAACGCCAAGCGCGTGGTCGTCGTGGTCACCGGCGATCCGCTCTCCGCGCAACGCCTTACCGAGGAAATTCCGTGGTTCGCGCCCGGCTTGCGCGTCGCACTTTTCCCGGACTGGGAAACGTTGCCCTACGACCAGTTCTCGCCGCACCAGGACCTGGTTTCCGAGCGGCTGGCAACGCTGTATCGCGTTTCGCGCGGGGAATGCGACGTGGTGGTGGTCGCCGCAACGACGGCGTTGTACCGGCTCGCGCCGCCGTCGTATCTCGCGGCGTTCACCTTTTTCCTGCAACAGGGCGAGCGGCTCGACGTCGAGCGCCTGCGCGCGCAATTGGCACTGGCCGGCTACGCCCACGTGACGCAGGTGGTCTCCCCCGGAGAATTCAGCGTGCGCGGCGGCTTGATCGACCTCTTCCCGATGGGCTCGTCGCTGCCCTATCGCATCGACCTCTTCGACAACGAGATCGAGAGCATCAAGACTTTCGACGTCGACACGCAGCGAACCTTGTATCCGGTGCGCGACGTGCGACTCCTGCCCGCGCGCGAATTTCCGCTCGATGATTCCGGCCGCACGCGCTTTCGCAGCCGCTACCGCGAACTTTTCGAAGGCGACCCGTCGAAGTCCGACCTCTACAAGGACATTTCGCACGGTGTCGTGCCCGGCGGCATCGAATACTATCTGCCGCTTTTTTTCGAAACCACGGCAACGCTGGCCGATTACCTTCCGCCGCACGCGACCGTCATCCTCCACGGCGACGTGCCCGGTGCGATCGCCCGTTTCTGGCAGGACACCGAATCGCGCTGGATGCTGCTGCGCGGCGACAAGGCGCGGCCGCTGCTGCCTCCCACCGAATTGTTTCTTCCGCCCGACCAGTTCAACGGCGCATTGAAGGTCTTCGCGCGCATCGAGCTCACACGCAGCGGCGCCGGACCGACCGCGACGATCCCGCCCGTCCAGGTCGACCGGCGCGCCGACGATCCCCTCACCGCATTGAAGCGCTTCCTGGGCACAACCGATGCCCGCGTGGCGATCGTCGCGGAAAGCCTGGGTCGCCGCGAGACGATGCAGCAATACTTCGCGGAGTATGGATTGCGGCCCGCACTCGTCAACGATTTCGCTGCCTTCGCGCGCGGTAGCGAGCGCGTCGCCCTCGCTGCTGCTCCGCTCGCGTCCGGCTTCGCATGGCCCGTCGCCAAGCTGGCATTCGTCACCGAGGCGGAGCTGTATGCGAACGTCGTCCGCCGCAGCGTGCGCGAATCCGCACGGCGGTCGAACGTCGACGCGATGGTGCGCGATCTCTCCGAAGTGCGCATCGGCGACCCTGTCGTCCACGAGCAGCACGGCATCGGTCGCTATCTCGGTCTCGTGACGCTTGACCTGGGCGACGGCGCGAACGAGTTCCTGCAACTCGTCTACGCCAATGACGCCAAGCTCTACGTCCCGGTCGCGAGCCTGCATCTCATCAGCCGATACAGTGGGGCTTCGCCAGACGCCGCACCGTTGCATGAATTGGGCAGCGGACAATGGGACAAGGCGAAGAAAAAGGCGGCGAAGCAGGCCCACGACACCGCGGCCGAGCTCCTCAACCTGTACGCGCAACGCGCCGCGCGCCAGGGATACGCCTTCGGTTTCAATCCGCACGATTACGAAGCGTTCGCCGAAGGTTTCGGCTTCGAGGAAACCGGCGACCAGGCGGCGGCGATCGAGGCGGTCATCGGCGACATGACCTCCGGACGGCCGATGGATCGCCTGGTCTGTGGTGACGTCGGCTTCGGCAAGACCGAGGTGGCCCTGCGCGCCGCGTGGGTCGCCACGGCGGACGGCAAGCAGGTGGCCCTCCTCGTGCCCACCACACTCCTCGCCGAACAACATTTCCAGACGTTCTCCGATCGCTTCTCCGATACACCGGTGCGCCTGGCCGAGCTCTCGCGCTTTCGGAGTACCAAGGAAGTGAAGGCCGCGCTCGCCGGATTGGCGGCGGGAGGTCTCGACCTCGTCATCGGCACGCACAAGCTGCTGCAGTCCGACGTCAAGTTCAAGAACCTAGGCCTCGTCCTCATCGACGAGGAACACCGCTTCGGCGTGCGGCAGAAGGAGCAGTTGAAGCGCCTGCGAGCGGAGGTGGACGTCCTCACGCTGACCGCGACACCCATCCCGCGCACGCTGGCGATGTCACTCGAAGGCATTCGCGATTTTTCCGTCATCGCCACCGCACCGCAGCGCCGGCTGTCGATCAAGACCTTCGTCGCGACCTATTCGTCCGGCATCATCCGCGAAGCGGCGCTGCGCGAATTGAAGCGCGGCGGTCAGATCTATTTCCTGCACAACGACATCGACACGATTGCCACCAAGGCCGAGATTCTCGCGAGACTGCTGCCCGAGGCGCGGATCGCCGTCGCGCACGGCCAGATGGCGGAGCGCGAACTCGAGCACGTGATGCGCGACTTCTACCAGCAGCGCATCAACCTTCTGCTGTGCTCGACCATCATCGAATCCGGCATCGACATTCCGACCGCCAACACGATCATCATCGATCGCGCCGACAAGTTCGGTCTCGCACAACTGCACCAGCTGCGCGGCCGGGTTGGACGTTCACATCATCAGGCCTATGCCTATCTGCTGACCCCGCCCGGCGACGCGCTGTCCGCGCTGGCCAAGAAGCGGCTCGAGGCCATTCAGATGATGGAGGACCTGGGATCCGGCTTCTATCTCGCGATGCACGACCTCGAAATCCGCGGCGCGGGCGAAGTGCTCGGCGATTCGCAGTCCGGTGAGATGCAGCAGATCGGATTCCAGCTCTACGCCGACATGCTGAAGGCGTCGGTCTCGGCGCTGAAATCCGGA
>JAYTIR010000148.1:0-7738 GCA_043731765.1 Burkholderiales bacterium | reverse complement strand
TGAGGCACCGATGGCCCAATACGTCTACACGATGAACCGCGTGGGGAAGGTCGTTCCCCCGAAGCGCGTCATCCTCAAGGATATTTCCCTCTCGTTCTTCCCGGGCGCCAAGATCGGCGTGCTGGGCATGAACGGCTCCGGCAAATCGAGTCTGCTGCGGATCATGGCGGGCGAGGACAAGGAGTTCGAAGGCGAAGCCGTGCCGATGCCGAACATGCGCATCGGTTTCCTGCCGCAGGAGCCGCAACTCGATCCGGGCAAGAACGTGCGCGAGACGGTCGAGGAAGGGTTGGGCGATCTCCTGGAAGCGAAGAGGAAGCTCGAGGAAATCTATGTCGCATACGCCGAACCCGACGCCGACTTCGACAAGCTGTCGGCGGAACAGGCAAAATACGAGGCGGTCATTGCCGCGGCGGGTGCTGATTCCGACCTGCAGATGGAAATCGCCGCCGACGCGCTGCGCCTCCCGCCGTGGGACGCGAAGATCGAGCTCCTGTCCGGCGGGGAAAAGCGCCGCGTCGCGCTTTGCCGCCTGTTGCTGTCGAAGCCGGATATGCTCCTGCTGGACGAGCCGACCAATCACCTTGACGCCGAAAGCGTGGACTGGCTCGAGCAGTTCCTGCAGAAATTTCCGGGGACCGTGATTGCGGTTACGCACGATCGTTATTTTCTCGACAACGCGGCCGAGTGGATTCTCGAACTCGATCGCGGCTACGGTATCCCGTGGAAGGGCAATTACAGCTCGTGGCTGGAGCAGAAGGAAGCGCGCCTGAAGACCGAGGCCAGGCAGGAGGGCGCGCGGATCAAGGCGATGCAGATGGAACTGGAATGGGTGCGCTCGAATCCAAAGGCGCGCCAGGCCAAGAGCAAGGCGCGCATCCAGCGCTTCGAGGAACTTTCCTCGCACGAGCACCAGAAGCGCAACGAAACGCAGGAGATATTCATTCCGGTGGCGGAGCGCCTCGGCAACAGCGTCATCGAATTCAGGAATGTGCGCAAAGCCTACGGCGACCGGCTATTGATCGACGACTTGAGCTTCCAGGTTCCGCCGGGGGCGATCGTCGGCGTCATCGGCCCGAACGGCGCGGGCAAGTCGACGCTCTTCCGGATGATCGCCGGCAAGGAGAAACCGGACCGCGGCGAGATTGTCATCGGATCCACCGTGCAGCTCGCGATCGTCGACCAGACGCGCGAAGCGCTGCCCAACGACAAGACGGTGTTCGACGCCATATCCGGTGGCCAGGACATCCTTACCGTTGGCAGATTCGAGATGCCCTCGCGCGCCTACCTCGGCCGTTTCAATTTCAAGGGCGGCGACCAGCAGAAGATCGTCGGACAACTGTCGGGCGGCGAGCGCGGGCGGCTGCACCTCGCGGCCACCCTGCTGCGTGGCGGCAACGTGCTGCTGCTGGACGAGCCGTCGAACGACCTGGACGTCGAAACGCTGCGCGCACTCGAGGATGCTCTGCTTGAATTCGCGGGCAGCGCGCTGGTGATTTCACACGACCGCTGGTTCCTGGACCGGATCGCCACGCACATCATGGCGTTCGAAGGCGATTCGCGCGTGGCGTTCTTCGAGGGCAACTACCAGGAATTCGAGGCAGACAAGAAAAAACGGCTGGGTGAGGACGCTTCGCGGCCCCGGCGGATCAGGTACAAGGCGTTGATGGCCTGAACCCCGGCGTATCAGCCGAGTTTCTTCTTCAGGATCGCGTTGACCTGCGCCGGGTTGGCCTTGCCCATCGACGCCTTCATGACCTGGCCGACAAGCGAGTTGAAGGCCTTTTCGCGGCCGGCCTTCACCTCGGCGACAATGCCCGGGTTCGCGGCGATCACCTCGTCGACGATTTTCCCGATGGCGCCTTCGTCGGAGATCTGAGCAAGGCCCTTTGCAGCAATGATTGTGTCGGGATCGCCCCCACCTTCTCCCGCCCACATTGCCATCAAGACGGTCTTCGCCACTTTGTGACTGATGGTTCCTTTGAACCGATCGGTATGCGCAACAAGCTCGGCGAGGCGTTTTGGCGAGATCGGCGCATCCACGATGTCGGTTTGATGATTGTTGAGTAGCGCGCCCAGCTCGTTGATGACCCAATTCGCCACCGATTTGCCATTCGCCACATCGTGGCCCTGCGATGAATAAGGAACCCCAGGAATCTTCGCGAGTTCGTCCATCGTTTGCGTAAAGTACAGAGCCGTCGCGCGGGTCGCCGTAAGCGCGGCGGAGTCTTCCGGGTACAAAAGATATTGCTCTGCGAACCGCGCCTGCATTGCTTCCGGCAGCTCCGGCATCTGTGCTCTGACCCGCGCGATCCAGTCCTCCGCGATGACCAGCGGCGGCAAATCGGGATCGGGAAAATAACGATAGTCCTGCGCGTCTTCCTTGCTGCGCATCGACCGCGTCTCGAGTTTGTCCGGATCGTAGAGGCGCGTTTCCTGCACGACGCGGCCGCCGTCCTCGATCAAAGCGATCTGGCGGCGCACCTCGAATTCGATCGCCTCGTGCATGAAGCGAAAGCTGTTCAGGTTCTTGATCTCGCAGCGTGTGCCGAGCGCGGTTGTGCCTGCCGGGCGTACCGAGACGTTGGCATCGCAGCGGAAGCTGCCTTCCTGCATGTTGCCGTCGCAGATTCCGATCCATTGGACAAGCCCGTGCAGCTGCTTCGCGTAGGCGACCGCTTCATCGGAACTGCGCATGTCCGGCTCGGACACGATCTCCAGCAGCGGCGTGCCGGCGCGGTTCAGGTCGATGCCCGACATGCCCTGGAAATCTTCATGCAGGGACTTGCCGGCGTCCTCCTCGAGATGCGCGCGCGTGAGCGACACCCGGATCGGGCCTCGCGTTGGCGACACGATGTCGATGCCGCCGCCAGCGACGACCGGAATCTCGTATTGCGAAATCTGATAGCCTTTGGGCAGGTCCGGGTAGAAATAATTCTTGCGCGCAAACACGCTGCGCTTGTTGATGGTGCCACCCACCGCGAGTCCGAAGCGGATCGCACGCTCGACCGCGCCCTTGTTCAATACGGGTAACACGCCGGGCAGGGCAATGTCGACGGCCGACGCCTGCGTGTTCGGCGCTGCGCCGAACGCCGTGGACGCACCGGAGAAGATCTTGGCCCTGGTCGAAAGCTGGGTGTGCGTTTCCAGCCCGATGACGACCTCCCATTGGGCCATTACGCAACTCCCTTGGGGGCCATTTGATGCCAGTCCGTCGCCTGCTGATACTGGTGCGCGATGTTCAGGATCTTCGCTTCGCCGAAATAATTGCCCTGGACTTGCAACCCGATCGGCAGTCCTCGCCGGTCAAATCCGCAGGGAATCGATATCGCCGGAGCGCCGGTCAGGTTGCCGGCGATGGTGAAGATGTCGTTCAAATACATCTGCACCGGGTCGTCGGTCTTGGCGCCGATCTTGAACGCGGGAGACGGCGCCGTCGGACCCATGATGACGTCGCATATTTCATAGGCGCGCGTGAAATCGTCGGCAATCAGCCGCCGTACCTGCTGCGCCTTCAGGTAATACGCGTCGTAATAGCCGTGCGACAGGACATAGGTGCCCACGAGGATGCGCCGCTTCACTTCGGCACCGAAACCCTCCGCGCGCGACTTCTTGTACATGTCCATGAGGTCCGTGTATTTATCCGCGCGATGCCCGTAGCGCACACCGTCGAAGCGCGACAGGTTCGACGAGGCTTCCGCCGGCGCGATCACGTAATAGACCGGCACCGAGAGCTTGACATTGGGCAGTGCGATGTCGACAGTCGTGGCACCCAGTTTGCGGAATTCGGCGAGCGCGGCATCGATGGCCGCGGCGACGTCCGGATCGATCCCGCTGCCGAAGTATTCCGCGGGCAAACCGATGCGCAAACCCGTCAGCGGCTGCGTCAAGTCGCGCGTGTAGTCCTCGCGCGGCCGTGCAAGGGATGTGGAATCGCGCGGGTCGTGGCCCGCCATCGCGTTCAGCATGAGCCCGCAGTCTTCGGCGGTGCGCGCGAACATTCCGGGCGTGTCGAGGCTCGATGCGAACGCGATCAGGCCATAGCGCGAACAGACGCCATAGGTTGGCTTCATGCCGCAGATGCCGGACAGCGAGGCGGGCTGGCGAATCGAGCCGCCGGTGTCGGTGCCGGTCGCGCCGGGCACCAGCCGCGCGGACACCGCGGCCGCGGAGCCGCCCGAGCTGCCACCCGGGACGTATTCAGTGTTCCACGGATTCTTGACGGTGCCGTAGAACGAGGTCTCATTGGACGAGCCCATCGCGAACTCGTCCATGTTCGTCTTGCCGATCAGGACGGTGCCGGCTTTTTTGAGGCCATCAACCACGAACGCGTCGTAAGGCGCGGTGAAATTCGACAGCATGCGCGAGCCACAGGTCGTCTTGAGGCCGGCGGTCATCATCACGTCCTTGTGTGCGATCGGCACGCCCGCGAGCGGTGGCGCGTCGCCTTTTGCCAGCGCCGCGTCGGCCGCGCGTGCCTGCGCGATGGCGCCTTCGGCATCGACCGTCACGAACGCATTGAGCGCGCCTTGTGCGTTGTCGACGCGGGCCAGCACCGCGCGCGTCAGTTCGACGCTGGAGAGTTTCTTCGCGCGCAGCGCCGCCGCGACTTGCGCGAGTGTGCCCGTGACCACATCGCTCATTCAACTACCCTCGGAACAAGGTAGAGACCATCCTGGACCGCTGGCGCCACGCTTTGGAAGAGCGCGCGTTCGTCCACGGTCGTGACGACGTCCTCGCGCAGCGGCAGCATCACGTCCTGCGCATGCGACATCGGCTCGATACCGGTCGTATCGACGGCTTGCAGCTCGTTGATCATCGCAAAGATCGCTTCGAGTTTGCCGTGTACTTCGCGTGCGGCGACCTCGTCGATTTCGATGCGCGCGAGATGGGCAATGCGGTGAACGTCGGCTAAGGTCAGGGCCATGGTGAAATGCGCCGGCAGGGCCGACGGAAGCAAAGTTGTCGTGGCGAAGCGAGAGGCAAACGCTGGCGGAGGCGGGTTGCCACTTCCGGAAGGCGGTGGACCGCGGACCCCCCAAAACGTCCGCGAAATGGCAAAAAACCTCGCCAAATCAGTGCGGAAGACAAGCTCATGATGCTATCATATTCGACATTCTTAGGTGCAGCCCAAGGCCTCTCCGATCCGCGGGGACAACCGCCTGGCTGCCGGTCCTGCAGGTTTCGCGTACATGTTCGATTTTTTCAAAGGTTATTTCGGCAGCGACTTAGCGATCGATCTCGGCACCGCCAACACGCTGATCTACGTGCGTGGCAGGGGCATTGTCCTGAACGAGCCTTCGGTCGTGGCCATCCGCCAGGAAGGCGGCCCCAACGGCAAGAAGGTGATCCAGGAAGTGGGTCTCGCGGCCAAGCAGATGCTGGGCCGCACGCCGGGTAACATCACCGCCATCCGTCCGATGAAGGACGGCGTCATCGCCGACTTCACGGTGACCGAGCAGATGTTGAAGCAGTTCATCAAGAAGGTGCTCGATTCGCGGCTCTTCTCGCCGTCTCCGCGCATCATCATCTGCGTGCCCTGCGGTTCCACTCAAGTCGAGCGTCGCGCGATTCGCGAGTCGGCGCTGGGTGCAGGTGCGTCCAAGGTCTACTTGATCGAAGAGCCGATGGCCGCCGCGATCGGCGCCGACCTGCCGATCTCGGAAGCTACGGGCTCGATGGTCGTCGACATCGGCGGCGGCACTACGGAGGTCGGCGTCATCTCGCTGGGCGGCATGGTCTACGCGGGCAGCGTGCGCGTCGGCGGCGACAAGTTCGACGAGGCGATCGTCAATTACATTCGCCGCAATTACGGCATGCTGATCGGCGAAACGACGGCGGAAAGGATCAAGGAGACGATCGGCTCGGCGTTCCCCGGCTCCGAGGTCAAGGAGATGGAAGTCAAGGGACGCAACCTCGCCGAGGGTATCCCCCGCAGCTTCACGGTGTCGTCCAATGAAATTCTGGAAGCGCTCACCGATCCGCTCAACAGCATCGTGTCGGCGGTGAAGAGCGCGCTCGAACGCACGCCGCCGGAACTCGGCTCCGACATTGCAGAACGCGGAATGGTGCTGACGGGCGGTGGCGCGTTGCTGCGCGACGTCGACCGCCTGCTGATGGAAGAAACGGGCCTGCCGGTGATCGTGGCCGATGACCCGCTGACCTGCGTCGTGCGCGGCTGCGGCAAGGCGCTCGAGAACATGGACAAGCTCTCCACGATCTTCACTTCCGACTGAACGGGCCTCCATCCCCAAGGTGTCATCCCGAGCGCCGCGAGGGATCTGTTTTGAACCCGACCGGGCAGCGTAAATGCGCCACGTCTCCGTCGAACCGCCGCCGTTCTTCCATCGCGGGCCATCGCCGCTTGCGCGACTCGCATTCTTCGGCGTCCTGTCGCTCGCGCTCCTCTTCGCCGACACACGTTATCGCTACCTCGAGGGCATGCGTTCCGTCGCTGCGGTTGCGCTCTATCCTCTGCATCGTGCGGTACAGGTGCCCGGCGAAACGCTGGCTTGGATCGGCAGCTACTTTGCGTCCAAGCAGTCGCTCAACGAGGAAAACGCCGCACTTAAGCAGGACCTGCTCGCGCGCGTGCCGGCGGCGCAGGGCTATGCGCACCTGCAGGACGAGAACACGAGGCTGAGGGTATTGATGGGCGTCGAGGCCCGCTATGCCGGCGCGGCCAAAGCCGTCGAAGTCCTGTACACCGGGCGCGACCCGTTCACGCAAAAACTCTTCGTCAACCGCGGCACGGATTCCGGAATCAAACCGGGTGAGGCGGTCATCGACGAAATCGGCGTGGTGGGCCAGGTGACGCGCGTATTTCCCAACATGGCGGAAGTGACTTTGATCACCGACAAGGACCACGCGGTGCCGGTGCGGGTCGAGCGCAGCGGCGTGCGCAGCGTGTTCTTCGGCGCGGGTGCGGGCCGCGCGCCGGAATTGCGCTTCATGGCACCCACGGCCGACATCCGGGCGGGCGACAAGCTCTACACGTCGGGCATGGACGGTACCTATCCGGCGGGGCTGGCGGTGGCGCAGGTCGAAGCGGTCGAACGCGACACGGGCCAGATGTTCGCCCGCATCACGTGCAAGCCGTTGTCGGGTGTGGATCGCAGCCAATTTCTGTTGGTGCTGGGGCAAGGTGCCGCACAGATGCCGCGGCCGGAAGAGCCCAACGATCAGGACAGCGTGAAAAAGGGCGTTCGCGGCAAGGGGAGGCGCGGCGGATGAGAGTTCTCGGCAAGCCCGCCGCATTCACGCCGGCGGCGCCGGAGGAAATCCTGCGGCCAGTTAATCCGTGGGTCATCGCGCTCACGTTTCTGCTGGGATTCCTGGCCAACATCGCGCCGGCTTCGGGTGTCATCCTTGCGCTGAAACCGGATTTCCTGGCCCTCGTGATCCTGTATTGGTGCATCCAGGAGCCGCGCTACGTTGGCGTGGGTGTCGCATGGATCCTGGGACTGGTGATGGACGTTGGCGACGCGACGCTGTTCGGGCAGCATGCGCTGGCCTATGCCGTGCTTGCGTATTCCGCCGAGTATTTCCGGCGTCGCGTGCTGCGCTTTCCCCTTTGGCAGCAGGCGCCGCAGGTAGCAGTGCTGCTCATGATCTGCGCGCTGCTCGTGCTGCTCGTGCGGGTCGTTGGTGGCGCGCCGCTTCCGCGCTGGACGTATGCGGTGCCACCGATCGTGGGCGCGTTGCTGTGGCCGCTCGTGTCGGTGCTGCTGCAATGGTC
>JAYTIR010000147.1:0-5317 GCA_043731765.1 Burkholderiales bacterium | reverse complement strand
TTCCGGGACGAACTCACGCCACGGCGACCAGCTCCCGTGTGTAGCGGACTTCGCGCTTCGCATCGATGACTTCGTGGCGCAACACAGTCTTGCCATCGCGATGGAAGATCCGGATCAAACCGAAATTGTAGGCGTCGCCGACGTACGAGCCGGCGCGCGCGGTTGCGCGCGTTCGTGAATTCGGCGCAAGCACCGGCTGCAACGGCGCGGCAATCGGTCCCACGAGAAACTCGCTCAGCCCGGTCCGGTCGTCCGACAAGTCCGCCGCGGCGTGCAGGTCCGCGGAAAGGATGACGACGTTGCGTATCCGTTCACTGCGGATGAATTCGACCAGGTCGCGCCGTTCGGCTTTGAAGCCGCCCCATTTGTCGACCCCGCCCTGGTGAAACGGGACCGATGAACAGATGAACTTGAATTGGGCGCGCGACTCCTTCAGCGCGGCCTTCAGCCATTTGAGCTGGCGCGCACCCAGCATTGTCTTGCCGGCGGTCTCCTCGTACTCGCCCTGATCCCGATACTGCCGCGTATCGAGGATGAAGAATTCGCAGGCGGGCGTCCATTTGAATCGGCGATAAAGAATCGTCGCGTCCACGCCGACTACATCGGCGATCGGCCAGAATTCGCGAAACGCTTGCCGCGCCACGGGAATCGCTGAGTGGCTGCCGATGAAATCGTTCTCGACTTCGTGATCGTCCCAGATCGCGAAGGTCGGCACTGTCGCCAGAAAACGCTGCAAATGCTGGTCGCGACGAAGCTCGCGATGCTTGAAGCGGTAATAGTCGAGCGCCGGCCGAAACTGGCTGCGAGGACTGTCGGCGTAGACCGTATCACCCAGATGGATAAAGAAGGCCGGCTTCTTCTCCGCCATTTGATCGAACAAAGTGAAAGGCTGATGCCGCGCGTGCGTGTCGCCGGAAAATACGAACCCGAAGTCGCTTTCGATATCGGGCGCGGTGCGAAACGATCCGCTGGCAAAGTCTGCGTCTCTGGACGTGCCGTCGGCATCCGCGATCCGGAAGCGATAACGCGTATCGGGTCGCAGTGCGGTGAGCGAAATCGCGGCGGTATAGTCGGTGGCCTTCGTCAGCGCGACCCTTTCCGATAGCGAAGCATCGGTCCATGTGTCGCCGCTCGCGTATTGCACCCTCAGTGTTGTATCGGTGTCGCAGCACACCCATATCAGCGCGGAACTGGCGGTGACCTCGTAGACGCCGGGGCGAAACGACAGCCACGGGCCCGCCGCCCGCACGGCGCGCGGCCACCATGCGAAGGGTGCGAGGGCCAACGAGCCGAGTTGGCCGAGGAAGCGGCGGCGAAAGTTCATTCAATGTGGAGAAAGCGCGACGACGGCACAGCCGGCGCGAAGGGCGAGGCGACGCATTGGCTCGTCCCTTGGCGAGATACAACGGCTAGCGGGAATTCAGGCTGACTGTACGGGAGTGCGCCCGCGCAATCGGGTGGGAGACCACCGCGCGCCGGCTCCGGTACTGCAATTCTCAGAACGCCTCGTCCGCCATCTCCAGTGCACCAGCCGAACCCGCGGTGATCACGTGCTTCAGCGTCGACCCCTGCGACAGGAAATGATCGGCAAAGAATCGCGTCGTTGCGATTTTGGATTTATAGAAAGTCGCGTCACCTTCGCCCGCATCCAGCCTTTGCTGCGCGATCAGCGCGGCGCGCGCCATCTGCCAGCCGCTGGCGGCAATGCCCCACATTTTCAGGAAGGGCACGGCACCGGCGAACACGCCGCGGATGTCGCTGTTGAAGTTGGCGATCGCCCATTCCGTCGTTTCCCGTAGCGCCAGTACCGCAGTCGCGAATTGCGACCGGATCACCATCAAGTCGGGGGTCGCAGCCTTGGCCAGCGCGGCGTCGAATTTTTCCATTTCGGCAATCACCGCCAGTGCGGTTTTGCCGCCCTCGCGGCCGATCTTGCGTCCGATCAGGTCGTTGGCCTGGATCCCCGTCGTGCCTTCGTAGATCGTCGTGATCCGCGCATCGCGATAGTGCTGCGCGGCGCCGGTCTCCTCGATAAAACCCATCCCGCCATGAATCTGCACGCCGTCGTAGGTGACCTGCTGTGCGGTGTCGGTCGACCAGCCCTTGACCAGCGGAATCATCAGATCGACAAACGCGCGCGAACGCTGGCGGATTTCATCGTCGGGGTTGCGGCGCATGTGATCGATCGCCGCGCCGGTGACCACGGCCAGCGCGCGCATCGCTTCGGTCTGCGCACGCATGCTCATCAGCATCCGGCGGATGTCCGGATGGCGGATGATGGGCACCGACTTGCCGCCCTTCTCGCCGACGTCCCTGCTCTGGACCCGCTCCTTGGCATACGCGGCAGCGCGCTGGTAGGCGCGTTCGGAGAGGCCGATGCCTTCGATGCCGACGGCGAAACGCGCCGAGTTCATCATGATGAACATGTATTCGAGGCCGCGATTCTCTTCGCCGACGACATAGCCGATCGCGCCGCCTTCGTCGCCATACTGCATCACGCAGGTCGGGCTCGCATGGATGCCCATCTTGTGCTCGATCGACACGCAGCGGACGTCGTTGCGCGCGCCGAGCGAACTGTCGGCGTTCACCAGCACCTTGGGGACTACGAACAGCGAAATGCCCTTGACGCCCTCCGGTGCATTCGGCGTCCGCGCGAGGACCAGATGAATGATGTTGTCGGTGTAATCCTGCTCGCCGTAGGTGATGAAGATTTTGGTGCCGAAGATTTTGTACGTGCCGTCCGGCTGCGGCTCGGCGCGGGTGCGCACCAGCGCCAGGTCGGAGCCCGCCTGCGGCTCGGTGAGGTTCATCGTCCCGGTCCATTCGCCGGCCACCATCTTCGGCAAGAACGTGTGCAGCATCTCGGGACTGCCCTTGAGTTCGAGCGCGTGAATTGCGCCGACCGTTAGCAGCGGACATAGCGAAAACGCATGATTTGCCGAGCGCCAGATTTCCTCGACCAGCGTGTTGACCGCTATCGGAATGCCCTGACCGCCGTGTTCGGCGTCGATGCTCATCCCGGTCCAGCCCGCCTCGCGGAACTGTTTGTAGGCCTCCTTGAAACCGTCCGGCGTCCTGACCCTGAAACCTTCCTGCCATTGCGCGCCTTGCGTGTCACCGGGGCGGTTCAACGGCTCGAGGATGTCCGAGGCGAATTTGCCGGCCTGTTCGAGAATCGCCATCGCCGTGTCGAGCGTCGAATCCTCATAACCGGGAAGTTTGGCGATTTCGTCGATCCGCACGAGTTCGTGCAGGACGAATTCCATGTCTTTGAGCGGCGCGGTGTAGGTGCTCATGATGAAAGTCTAACCGACTATCCGAGTTCGGCGATCAGCGCCGGGATGACTTCGAACAGATCGCCTACCAAACCGTAGTCGGCGACCTGGAAAATAGGCGCGTCGGCATCCTTGTTGATCGCGACGATGACCTTGCTGTCCTTCATCCCCGCCAGGTGCTGGATCGCGCCGGAGATGCCGACCGCGATGTAGAGATCGGGGGCGACGATCTTTCCGGTCTGTCCGACCTGGAAATCGTTGGGCACGAATCCGGCATCGACCGCGGCGCGCGACGCGCCGAGCGCCGCGCCCAGTCTGGTCGCCAGCGGCTCCAGCAGCTTGTGAAAATTTTCGCTGTTGCCGACGCCGCGGCCGCCCGAAACGACGATGCGCGCGGCGGTCAGTTCAGGGCGATCCGATTTGCTCAGTTCCTGGCCGGTCACTTCCGATAGTCCGATGTCCGGCGTCGCGGCGATGGATTCGACCGCCGCGTTGCCGCCGGTCGCCGCAACCGGATCGAAGCCGGTTGCGCGCACGGTAATGACCTTTTTCGCATCCTTCGCCTGCACGGTGGCCAGGCCGTTCCCGGCGTAGATCGGGCGGACGAAGGTGTCGGGCGATTCCACTGAAATAATTTCGGACACCTGCGCGACGTCGAGCAGCGCGGCGATGCGCGGGCAAACGTTCTTGCCGAAGCCGGTCGCAGTGGCCATGATGTAGTCGTAGTTTCCGGCAATCGAGACGACCAGCGCCGCCAGGTTCTCAGCGGTGTGGCCGGCCAGATGCGGCGCATCGGCATGCAGCACTTTCGTGACGCCCGCGGCTTGCGCGGCGCTGCTCGCGGCCGATGCGGCGTTGTGGCCCGCCACCAGTAGATGAATTTCGCCGCCGATCTTTTGCGCGGCGGCGAGCGCGTTCAATGTCGCGCCCTGCAGCGCAGTGTGATCGTGTTCGGCAATTACGAGTATGGTCATTGTGGTCGGTTCTTCCCGCACGGGCGGGACTCCAGATCGGTTGTCGGTTCAGCCCTGCCGCGCATTGCGACGGTTCGTCAAATGACTTTGGCTTCGTTGCGCAGTTTCGCGACGAGCTCCTGCACGTCGGCGACCCGGCCGCCGCCGCGGCGCTTGGCGGGTTCGGCCACTTTCAACGTCGTCAGTCGGGGCGTCACGTCGACTCCCAGCGCATCGGGCTTCACCGTGTCGAGCGGTTTTTTCTTCGCCTTCATGATGTTCGGCAGCGTCGCGTAGCGCGGCTCGTTCAAGCGCAGATCGGTGGTGATGATCGCCGGCAACTTGATGCGCACCGTCTCCAGCCCGCCGTCGATTTCGCGCTTGACGAGCGCGTCGGCCGCGTCCCCGGCAGCGATCTCGACCTTCGACGCCGAGGTGGCTTGCGCCCAGCCCAGCAATCCGGCGAGCATCTGTCCCGTCTGGTTCGCGTCATCGTCGATTGCCTGCTTGCCGAGGATCACCAACCGCGGCGCTTCCTTGTCGACCAGTGCCTTGAGCAGTTTGGCGACGGCCAGCGGCTGCAATTCGACATCGGTCTCGACCAGTATCGCGCGATCGGCGCCGAGCGCCAGCGCGTTGCGCAGCGTCTCCTGACAGGCGGTTATTCCGCAGGACACGGCGATAACCTCGGTGGCGATGCCCTTTTCGCGCAGGCGGAGCGCTTCTTCGATCGCGATCTCATCGAATGGATTCATCGACATCTTGACATTGGCGATGTCGACGCCGGAACCGTCGGGCTTGATCCGCACCTTGACGTTGTAGTCGACGACCCGCTTCACGGGCACGAGAATTTTCATGGGTGGTGGCTATGATTTGGGGTTGATCGAAAGGACGCCATTATAAGCGTTTCGCTCGACCGGCCGCGCCATTGGCGGGCAACGCATTACCTGCGCCGATTCGTCCACTCGAGGACAAGGACCGAACGGGCGCTTCGACCGGAAGTCGCTGGGTTCCCGCCTCCGTGCGAACGACGCTACAACATTGTTAGAAGTTCCTGCCATTCAGGAGCGCAGTAGAACTACTTGGTCG
>JAYTIR010000146.1:0-2244 GCA_043731765.1 Burkholderiales bacterium | reverse complement strand
ATTGCAATTGCTGCATTCGCTATCCCGCCGCGACGTACTATCACCAATAGGTCTCGACCGTGACATGCCCCGGTTCCTTCCGCCGGTGCCGCCGCATCCCGCGTATCTCGAGCAGCTTCTGCGTGTCCTCGACCATTGCCGGGTTGCCGCACAGCATGGCGTGCGAATTCTCCGGGGACAACGCAATCCCCGACCGCGCTTCCAGCCTGCCATCGGCGATGGCGGCAGGAATGCGTCCGGCAAGCGCGCCGGGATGCGATTCCCGGCTCACGAAGGGAACGAACGTGAACGCACCCGGATGCGCGCCGGCGATTTCGGTGATCTCGTCGCGATAGGTGAGTTCCTCCGCATTGCGCACGGCGTGCACCAGCACGACGCGATCAAATTTCACCCAGGGCTCATCCGTGCGCAGCATGGACAGGAACGGGCCGACACCGGTGCCGGTCGACAGGCACCACAGCACATCGGACTTCGCCACTTCGCTGATGGAGAAGAAGCCGTTGGCCCGGGGTGCCAACCAAACCGAGTCGCCGACATTCAATGCGGCGAGTCTCGGGGTCAGCGGTCCACCCGGCAGGACAATGAAATAGAACTCGTGCGGCTGCCGTTGCGGCGGGTTCACGAACGAATAAGGCCGCCCGAGCATCGGATCCTTCTGCCCCGGGGGCGCCGGCAACGCCAGACGCCCGAATTGCCCGGCGTTGAACGTCACTTCCGGTGCGTCCACCTGCAACGAAAAAAGACTCTGCGTCCAATGCCGCTTGCCTGCCACCCGTCCTTCCACCCATGCCGCCATGAAGAGTTGCCCTGACTGGTAACGTAAACTTCTGATTATGCCCATGCGCGCGCCCGCCGCGACGATTACCGGCGTCAATGTTTATCTTCGGCCGCCCCGCCTGTCCGATGCCGTGGCGTTCCACGCTGCCGTTCGTGCGAGTGCCACCCTGCACCGCGGCTGGACCTCTGCCCCCGGGACGCCTGCGCGTTATGCCAGGTTCGTGCATCGCTATGCCGCCCGCGGCAAGCACCCGACGCACGCCGGATTCCTCGTGTTCCGGCGCAATGACGACGCATTGGTGGGCGTCTACAATTTTTCGGAAATCGTGCGTGGCGCATTTCAGAGCGTCTATCTCGGCTATTTTGCGTTCGCTCCGCTGGCAGGCACGGGGCTCATGAGCGAAGGACTGGCGGCGGCACTCGACTTCGCTTTTCGCAAGCTCAAGCTGCATCGCGTCGAGGTCAACATCCAGCCTGACAATGCGCGCTCGCTCGCCCTCGCGACGCGCTCGGGATTCACGCGCGAAGGCTACTCCCGCCGCTATGTGAAGATCAGCGGCCGCTGGCGCGACCACGTCCGTTTCGCGATGCTGGCCGAGGATTGGCGCAAGCTGCGCCGGAAGCATCGTCTTGTCCGCAAGGAAACGCGCTGATGGCGCAACAGGGCGCAGTCCATCACGCGTTCTGCTTCTGCGCGATTGTCCTCGCACTGTCCGCCTGCGCGATCGAGTCGATACAGCCAGGCGTACCGCGGGAAGTCACCGGCCAGAGGATCGCGCCGTTCGCATTTCATGAAGAGTGCCTGCAAATGGCGCCCGGCGACTGGCTCGTCTATCGCTTCCTGGCGCAACGGCCGGTCGCCTTCAACATCCACTATCACGAAGGCAAGACGGTGATCATGCCGATCTCGCGCGACAACGCGACGGCGGACGACGGCACGTTCCGGCCGCTCATTCCCGAGGACTATTGCCTGATGTGGGAGGCGGGCCGTGACGGTGCGATCCTCGATTACCGCATATTGCTGAGCCGTGGTCAGCGTTGATCGCGAGGTGTCCGAATTTTCACGTGGACCAAGTGCAATGAGTCAGAAATTCAGGCGGCGAGTTCCTGATACGTGTAGGTCCGGCCGTGCTCGACCGGATCGACCACGAGCTTTGCGACGATGACCTTGGCCGTCGTGTCCGGCGGCACGAGCTGCCCGCCTTTGTAAAAACCTTCGAAGAGCGCGACGCCGGGCAGCACTTCCTTTGGTTGCGAACGCATGGCTTCCTGCATGCCGGTATCGATGATGCCGGGACGCACGGTGATTGCGCGGAAGCGATCACCCTGCCGTTCCGCGGCGAGCGAACGCGTCAGCATTTCCAGGCCGGCCTTGGCCACGCAGTAATTCGAGATGCCGGGCATGGTGTTGCCGGCCGCGCCCGACGATACGTTGATGATCCGCCGCTCGATCGCGTCGTCCGCAAA
>JAYTIR010000145.1:0-5641 GCA_043731765.1 Burkholderiales bacterium | reverse complement strand
CTGAACGCTTTCGCGGCGAATTCGCCGCATTCGTCGCGGCCCGCCAGGCCGAGTTCGCGAACCGCGGTCGCGCACCGTGAAACGAAGCCTGCTCAAGGACAACGCGCCGCTATTGGAATGGCTGGTGCGCCTGTTCGACCCGTTGCTGGTGATCGTGGCGGGGTGGCTCACGTATCGCGGGTACCTCGACACCTGGAACCTGCCGGAGCGTTATCTGCTCGCGCTGTTCGGGATGGCGGTATTCTGCTTCGCGCTGTTCCCAGTGCTGCGCCTCTACTCGCCGCAGCGGGGCGTTTCGCTGTTCGAGGAGGCCGGCCGGCTGGTGAATGCCTGGCTGCTGATCGCCGCCGTCTGGTTCGGTTATCTCTTCCTGTCGAAATCGGGTGCGGATTTTTCGCGCGCATGGTCGCTGTACTGGATCGTGTCGGGCGTTGCGATGCACTTCGCGTTTCGCGCCGGCATTCGCCTTGTGCTGCGCCATTTGCGCCGTCGCGGCTACAACCAGCGCCATGTCGTCATCATCGGCGCCGGACGCCTGGGGCAAGACATTGCCCGGCGCCTCGCGCTCACGCCATGGAGCGGCCTTTCCGTACTCGGCTTCTACGACGACGACCCTGTGCTCGCGGGCACGCACGTGGAGGGAATCGAGGTGCGAGGTCCGATCGACGACGTCGCGGACGACCTCGCGACGAATCTCGTTGATCAGGTCTGGATCGCCCTTCCTTTGCGCGCGGACGCGCGCATCCGCGAGTTGTTGCTGCAATTGCGCCGGCATTCGGTGGAAGTGCGGCTGGTGCCGGACATCTTCAACTACACGCTGCTCAATCATTCGATGACGGAAGTTGCGGGCCTGCCGGTGATCAATCTCACCGAGTCCCCGCTCTCCGGCGTCAATCGCATGATCAAGGGCGCCGAGGATCTCGTGTTGTCGCTTCTTATCCTCGTTGCGGCGTCACCTGCGATGCTGCTGATCGCCCTGGGCGTGAGGCTGTCCTCGCCCGGCCCGGTGTTCTACGCCCAGGAACGCGTGACGTGGAACGGTCGCCACTTCATGATGCGGAAATTTCGCACGATGCCGGTCGATGCCGAGGCGGCGACGGGTCCGGTGTGGACACGTACCGGCGAGCGCCGGGCGACGCCCTTCGGCGCCTTCCTGCGCCGTTCGAGCATGGACGAGTTGCCGCAGCTCATCAACGTCCTGAGGGGCGACATGTCGCTCGTTGGCCCACGACCCGAGCGGCCGGAGTTCGTCGAACAATTCCGGCAGCAGATTCCCGGCTACATGCAGAAGCACCTCGTCAAGGCTGGAATTACCGGCTGGGCCCAGGTCAACGACCTGCGCGGCGACACGGACCTGACCCGCCGTATAGAATACGATCTGTATTACATCGACAACTGGTCGCTCTGGTTCGACCTGCGCATTCTCTGCCTGACACTTTGGCACATCCTGACCAGCCACAACGCACATTGACCGCCGGCGACGCACCTGCGCGGCCCGTGCTGCGCCCATTGCGGACGCTTGCCGCGGCCATCGTCGCCGTCCTGCTCGCCTATCTGGCCTTTGCCGTGCCGGCCAGCTGGTTTCCGTCGTCCCCGGTAAAGCAATGGGGCGTGCGCGATCTCACGCTGCCGCGCGGGACCGGCGGCGTGGCCAACAACGAACTGATCGTCACGGGCACGGACACCTCCGGCCAGGTGTACGTCGCCGTGACCACTGACCTGCGCGCGCGCGACTACGCAACGATCACGTGGAATGCGCGCAACGTGCCGCTGGATGCGGACGTGCATTTCCTCTGGCGGACGGATTACGCGCCGAAGAAGATATTCAGCGTGCCGGTCGGCGTCGAGTCGGGGCGGCTGCTCCCGGTGATCCTGGCCAACGATGCAGGATGGCTCGGTCAGGTCACCGGGATCGGACTCGCCATTCGCGGCACGCTCACGCAGCCTCTCGGGATTTCCGGTGTCGCGGCAAAACCCTCGGGTGCGATCGGAATCCTGCAGGACCGCGCCCGCGAATGGCTCGCATTCGAGCGCTGGAGCGGCACGTCGATCAACACGATTGTGGGCGGCGACGAAGTGCAACCGCTGTCGCTGCCACTGCTTCTGGCCACATCGATTGCGCTGGCCGCCGCAGTGATGGTGCTACGGCAACGGTTCCGCCCCGCGCAACCGAAGGCCGACCTTGCCGCGGCCATAGCGATCATGTTCGCCGCGTCATGGTTCGTGCTCGATGCGCGCTGGACGTGGAACCTGGCCCGTCAAGTCCAGGTGACGTTCGCGCAATATGGTGGCAAGGATTGGCATGGCAAACATCTGGCTGCCGAAGATGGGGCGTTGTTCGAGTTCGTCGAAAAAGCTCGCGCAGAAATGCCGACGGCACCCACGCGCATATTCGTCGCGAGCGAGGCGGACTACTTCCGCGAACGGGCGGCGTTTCACCTCTATCCTTACAACGTCTACGCCGATCCCCGAACCAATGCGCTTCCGCCACCTGAACGGATCAAGCCGGGCGACTGGATGCTGGTCTATCAACGGCGCGGCGTGCAGTTCGATCCGTCGGCCGGAAAACTTCGTTGGGATGGTGGCACACCAGTCTCGGCGCAACTGAAGCTCCGCGGCGAAGGCGCCGCGCTGTTCCTGATCCAGTAGTGGTCCAGTTCTAACCTAACGCGCATGGACCTCATCGGACTCATTCTCGGTTTGCTGCTGCTCTGGGCGTTCGGTATCGCGTGCCTGGTGGCGTTGCCGAGACGAACGGCGCGGGCAGATGAGCCCGGCGGCGGCGCCTGGACGATCGGCGCGGGTGGCCTGGCGGGCTTTTTTCTTGCCACGCTTTGGCTGCGCGTTCTTTCCTTCGCGGGAATTCGTTTCAGCGTCATCGCAATCGTCCTGCCCCTGCTGGCGGCAACGCTGGCGATGGGCGCTTGGGCCGTCCGACGCGAACGCGGCACGACAGGTGATTCGTTGCGCGATTCGCTTCGAAACTCACTGCGCAACTCATTTTCCAAATTCAGGGCCGACCTGTCCGGGCGCTCGCTCGACCGCGCGGCCCGCGTGCTCTGGCGCCTGTTGCTGTTGTGGCTGGCACTTCGCTTCGTGTTTCTCTTCACGGAAGTTGCGACGCATCCGCTTTATCCCTGGGACTCCTGGACGCAATGGGCAACCAAGGCGCGGGTCTGGTACGAGCTTGGCCGCATCGTCCCGTTCGAGCGGACGGACGCGTGGTTTGCCGCGGGCGGTGCGGCGTATTTCGATGCCGGGCCGCACTATCCGGGCACCGTCGGGCTGCTGCAGGTTCTTGCGTGTAATTTCCTGGGTCGCTGGGACGACACGCTGATGAACCTGCCCTTCTGGATGCTCTCCGTCGCGTTCGCGTTTGCGTTATACGGCGCGTTGCGCGCGATGGAGTTCACGGCCCTGTCGGCGCTGCTGGGAACGTGGCTCGTCGCATCACTTCCGCTGGCCAACACCCACGTCGCCCTCGCGGGCTACGCGGATTTCCCGTTGGCGATGTATTTCTGCGTGGCCATCCTCGCCTGCCTGCGCTGGCTCAAGACGCGTGAACCCGCCGACGCTGCGTTGGCGCTGCTGATGCTCGCAGCGTGCCCGCTGCTCAAGATTCCCGGTCGCATCTGGGCATTTTTGGCACTGCCGGCGCTGATCACGGGATTGCTGCCACAGCGTGGCCCGCGCGTCGTCGGTGCAGGATATGCAGTAGTGGTGACCGGCCTTCTTTTGCTCGCACAAACAAGTCCGGTAATCCTGGGCTATCAACTTCACCTCGAGTTCGCTCCGGATTGGGAGGCGCTGGCCAACAGCTTTTTCCTCTACGACAATTGGCATCTGCTCTGGTACGGCGCCATCGCGGCCGCTGTGGTGGGAAGACGCCAACTACTGACGCCACAGGTTGCGCCGCTGACGGTCGTCATTGCGGGCGGCGTGATCTTCGTCTCGTTCGTCCTGCTGTTCACCAACGCGCGCAACTGGCTTTCCGACCAGAGCACCGTCAATCGCGCGTCGCTGCACCTGGCCCCACTGGTCGTCATCTGGATGCTCGTCGTGTTCCGCGCGTGGGCGCAGACGTTGCGGGGCCCGGTTTTCACAGCGCTTCCCGAAGCGGACGCGATTGAACCTCTGCCTGATGTGCCACCGCCGGCAACGCCGCCGGCGACGGCGATCGCGCCCTGATGTTGCAACTGCCGGGCGTTACACTCGTCTGCATCGACACCGCGAACCACGCGCTCGCCATGCGCGCGTTGGCGCAATCATGCATGGGCGTCCGTTTCGCGCGCGCGCTGTTCCTCACCGACGCCGTTCCAGATGGCGTGTCCGTTCCCGAGGGGGTCGAGGTCGTCGCGATTGCGCCCATCACGTCGCGCGACGCGTATTCGAATTTCGTCCTGAAGGAATTGCTCCCGTTCGTAACAACGGACCACGTCCTGCTCGTGCAATGGGATGGATATGTCGTCAATCCCGGCGCGTGGGAGGCCGCGTTCCTCGAGTGCGACTACCTGGGCGCCAAGTGGTTCTGGCATAGCGACGCCATGCGGGTGGGCAACGGCGGCTGTTCCTTGCGATCGCGCCGGCTGCTTCTGGCGTTGCAGGATCCCCGCATCGCACTCGTCGAGGCCGAGGACACGACCATCGGCCGCACGTTTCGGCCGCTGCTCGAACGCGAGCACGCGATACGTTTTGGCAGCGAGGCACTGGCGGACAAATTCGCGTTCGAGGCCGCGTATCCGATCGGAAAGCCGTTCGGCTTCCACGGCCTGTTCAATTTCTGGCAGGTCATGCCGCCCGCCGAACTGGCCGTGTTGCCTCCACAGTTTTCCGACAGCATCGCGCGTTCCACGCAACTTACGCACCTTCTCACCAACTGCATGACCGCGGGACAATGGGCGCCGGCCGTCGCGATCGCGCAGCGCATATTGATGGCCGATCCGGCTCGCAACGAAGTCCGAGCGCTGCTTTCGCACGCGGAGGGCAACGCTGCGCGCGGCATTGGCATCGGCCGCAACGACCCCTGCCCGTGCGGCAGCGGCAAGCGTTACAAGCAGTGCCACGGCGCGGTTGGCGCGGTCCGCGCTGCTGCGCCATCTTCTCCGACACTCATTTCACATTCCCCGGACGACCTTGCCGCGCGCGGGATGCAGGCGCATCAGCGTGGCGAACTCGACGCTGCCGAGCGCGACTACCGTGCCGCGCTCGCCGCGGCGCCGGACCATTCCCTAGCGCTCCACTACCTTGGTGTGATCCACTATCAGCGCAACCGCATTGCCGAAGCCCTGCCGCTCCTCGAACGTGCCGTCGCGATTGCGCCTGCGGAGCCGGAGTTTCACAACAACCTGGGCCTGGCACTCGCCGCGACGGACAGGACGGACGACGCCATCGCGCAGTACCGGCAGGCACTGGCATTGCAGCCCAACCTGGCCACTGCCTGGAACAACCTGGGACTGACACTGCAGGCCGCGAACGAACTGCCGGAAGCAATATTGGCGTTTCGTGAAGCATTGCGCGTGACGCCCGATTTCGCGCAGGCGCATTGGAACCTGTCGCTCGCGTTACTGCACACCGGCCAGTACGCCGAAGGTTGGCGCGAATATGAGTGGCGGCATCGCGCGCAAACCTTCGGCGCGGCCGA
>JAYTIR010000144.1:0-9997 GCA_043731765.1 Burkholderiales bacterium | reverse complement strand
AGCACCTGCGCGCCTTGCACCTGATCCTTGACCATGTCGCGGAAAGCCTGTGTGATCGCCGGATCGGCCAGCGCCTTGGCCAGATGCGCCTGGTCGCGGAAGATGAAGTGCAGCGAGAACACGCCGGCCTGCGGCGCCAGCGTCGAGGCATTGGCCGTCGACGTGATGACGAAATCGATGTCGCCCGCGCGCATCTTCTGCAACATCTGCGGTTCCTGTCCCAGTTGCGCGCCCGGGAACTGGTTGATGCTCATCGTGCCTTTGCTCAGTTCCTTGAGCTTGGCATCGAAGATGTTGGCGGCAATACCGTAGGCGGTGGTGTTCGGCTGGTCGTAGGCAAAGCTGAAGGTACGCGTCTGCGCGTTCGCGCCGCCGATAAAGGCCGCAGTCATCGCGGCTGTCAGCGCGGCCAGAACGGCTCGACGCCCAAGGTCCCTGATTTTCATGATGCGTCTCCTCCTTGCGTTGATTGTCCGGGATCTCGAGTCCCTTGGGGTCTTGTCCCCTCTCCGGACGATAACGGGCTGCCGCGGGAAACGCAATGGCCGGCCAAAAGACGACTTCGGGCAATCGGCTATCATTTCACCCGAGCGCAGTCCCTGGCCATGGCCGGACGCGACGCCTGTCCCCTGTCCAGTAGCCGAACTTCAATAGTCGAAAATGAAACTGCGATTCGGGATGTCGAGAATTCTGTTGGTAGCCGCACTGGCGCTCGTCAGCGCCGGTTGCGCGACCGTGCCCCCTGCCGCGCGCGCACCGTCGTACGCGCAACAGCCTCAGAACTTAAGCGTTCTGCGCTCGATTTCCCTCGGCCATGTGCTGGAGGACCAGATCCTCGCGCTGGATCCCGAACACTTGAGCGCGGTCGATGTAGCGACGCTGGCCGCCGGACCCACGCCTCGCGTCATCCTTTTGCACGGCGGCATCTTTCCGGTTCATCTCGCCATGGAGTCATTCGGCGAATTCCTCGTCGGCATGGGATATTCGGAGGCGAAAATCCGCGATCCTGCGACCAGCGAATGGTCGTACAGCCCCTACGGCAACAGCGAACGGCTTGCGGGCGTGGTCGCTTGGTACTACGAGCACGATGCCGTGCGGCCGATGCTGATCGGGCACAGTCAGGGCGGCCTGTACGCCGTAAAGATCATCAAGGAATTGGCAGGCCAGCGTTCAGAACGTGTTTCGGTGTGGAATCCGCTGACTGCCACAACGGAGAATCGGACGAACATCGCCGATCCGCTGACCGGCAAGGAGCGGCCCGTGATCGGCACGTCCGTCGCCTATGCGTCCGCGGTCGGCGCCGGTGGTTGGGCGCTCGCATTGCCGCACCAGTGGGAAAGTCTCGACACGTTGCGCAAGATTCCGGACAACGTGGACGAGTTCACCGGCTATTTCATCAGCGTCGATTTTTTCGCGCTGAGCTTCCCCGGCAACCCGCTGGACCGCCAGTACGAGAACAAGGGCAAGGCCAATGTCCGCAACGTCATGCTGCCTGCGACCTACAACCACGTCACGGTGCCGGCAACGCGGGAACTGGCGCAGGACGCGCAGGTGCGCAACTGGATCAACGCCTTTGTTCCGGGGAGTGACGCCGACCCATCCATGCTGCCCGATGACGCTCAATTGCACGTGATGTGGGCCGCGGACGTCTGGTACAGCATCAAGAAGCACTGGTGCATTGAGGCTCAAAGCCTGATCCGCGCGCGGCGGACCGTGCTGGGCCGGCCCTGACCATTTCCCCGTCGCAATGAACTCCAGGTTCGACCTCGACACGCTCACCTTTGCGGGTGGGCGCGTCTTGTTTTCCGCCATTGGGAGGAGGGGTCCGCGCGGCCATGACATTCCGCATCCGATCGGTGACCCGGAGGAAGATGAAGAACTCCCTGACGACGGCGAGGACGACGACGACGAGGATGAGGAGGATGAGGAGGACGAGGAGGACGAGGAGCCGCTGCAGGTCTGAACGGGACTTTCCACGGTGGATTTTGCACCGCAGCACACAATCCGATTTTCTGCTATAATCAACCCCTTGCGGCGATCTGCGAGTTTTTACCGAAGGTTGCCCGCCGCAGGATGTACCCCCCAAGGCAACCGGATCATCGGCTTCTAATCTTCCGTGGCGGTGTTGTTTCTCTCCCGCCCGAGTCTCTGCCCCAAGGGTTTTGCACCCTGATCTGGCAGCTTCCGGTTAGCGACGATGGCTTTGCAGTACGTCGACCCGGTCGCGGCCTTGAGGCGCGTGGGCGCGTGTTGGTGATCGGCAACGTCGTTGCCCATCGGCCGGCCGTCCACAAATCCTTTCGTTTCCGCTTGTCCGGACTTTTTGGGGGCACACGCCCCGCACCGCGCACCTGAGTACGGGTCGCGAGTGCCGCGCCGTCCATGATTGGAAACGAGCATGCGTTTTGAAGAACTGAATCTCGCGCCGCAGATCCTGCAGGCGCTCACAGCGTGCGGCTACGACCGGCCCACACCCATCCAGGCGCAAACGATTCCCGCGCTGCTCGCAGGCCGCGACGTCATCGGCTCGGCGCAGACGGGCACCGGCAAGACCGCGGCCTTTGTCTTGCCCGCGCTGCATCGGATTGCTGCGCAACCAAACGCCCCGGTGGGTCAGCACCGGATGTCGAGCGTGCCGCGCGTGCTGGTGCTGGCGCCGACGCGCGAACTCGCGCAGCAGGTTGCCGAGCAAGCGGTGCGCTACGGACAGGGCCTGCGCGTGCGCACCGTGTGTCTCTACGGCGGCGCACCGTACCCGGTGCAGAATCGCGCGTTGCAACGCGGCGTGGACCTGCTGGTGGCAACACCCGGCCGGCTGATGGATCACGTCGAACGCGGCCGTGTGGACTTGTCGCAGCTCCAGGTGCTGGTGCTCGACGAAGCCGATCGCATGCTCGACATGGGATTCATCGACGATGTGGATCGCGTGTGCGCATTGACGCCCGCGACGCGCCAGACGGTGCTGTTTTCCGCGACCTTCGACGGCGCCATGGGCCGCCTCGCCGCGAAGCTGACCCGGGATCCGGTCCGCGTCGCCATCGAGGGCGAAAAATCGTCGCCGCTGGCCATTGAACAACGTGTCCATTTCGCCGACGACCGCTCGCACAAGTACCGGCTGCTCGACTACCTGCTTGCCGACACCGGGATGGGGCAGAGCATCGTCTTCATCGCGACCAAGCGGGATGCCGAGGCGCTTGCGGTCAAGCTGCAAGGCGAAGGCCACGCGGCCGCCGCATTGCACGGCGACATGAACCAATTCGAGCGCAACCGCACGCTGGCCAGCATGCGCCGCGGCGGCGTGCGCACGCTCGTTGCCACCGACGTGGCGGCGCGCGGTCTCGACGTGCCCGGCATCTCGCATGTCATCAACTTCGACCTGCCGCGGCAGGCCGAGGACTATGTCCACCGCATCGGCCGCACCGGTCGCGCAGGGGCGTCAGGCATCGCCGTCTCGTTCGCGAACCATGCCGAGCGCGGTACGCTGCGCAACATCGAACGCTTCACCGGCGCGGCGATTCCGACGCATACCATTCCGGGCCTCGAGCCGCGCGCGCGTTCGTCATCGGCGGGCGATGCTCGCAGGCCGGCATATGGCAAACCTGCACCACGCGGTCGTTCGTACGGCGCGCCGTCGGCATTTGCACGCGACGGCAAGTCAGGCGGGTATCGCGGACGCGACGGCGCGACCGGCAGTTTCAGTCGCAAGAACGACCGCAGCCGCTAGTACTTCAAATTTCCAGCCCGCCGAAACGTTGGTAAAACGCGTCGTCGGCAGGCGGGAACTCTTCGTGCGTATTGGCTAGCGTCGCCGCCAGGTGGCGCTCGGCACAGCGGTGCGTGAGCCGGTAGAAATCGCGGCACAGCGCGTAGGCCGCGGCGCCCGGCCAGTCGAGCGGCAGAAGTGCCGCGGGCAACAGCGGGTCGCGCAGCAGCACGCGACGATACGCGTGGATCAGCAAGGTGCGCACGACGAAGCATTGCTGCGGATCGTGCGCGCCTGCGCGCGTGGTGCGGAAGCGGTCGATGACCATGCCAAAGCGCTGCAGGAACCGGCGGTAGTCGGCCGCGAGCATCGCGAGGTCCCATGCCGTGGCGACCGCGGCAGCCAGCGGCCGGCGCCCTGGAATGTCGTGCGCGATCCCGAAGACCACGCGTTCCGCCACGCCCGGCGCGTCCACTGCGCCCGGCAAACCGCGATCGCCTTGGGCGGGGCGCAGGAAAACGGCGGGACCGAGCGCACCAAAGCCCGACCAGACCAGTTCCTCACGCAACGCTGCGCGCCGCGCGGGGGGCACGGCGTCTGCCAGCACCAGTTCCCAGGTGCCGTCCCAAACGTCTGTGGGCCGCGTGTAGATGCGACGGTAGGCATCGTCGAAGCGCCGCTGGCCCTCGCGCGTCAGGCGGTAGCGGCTCAGCCGGCCATACGTCGAGGCATCGAGCCAGCCGTCCTGCGCCAGTCGGTAAACACTGGTGCGGACCAGCCGTTCGTTGATGCCGAACGGCGCCATCAACCGGATCAGCCCCGCCAGCCAGACCGTGCCCCCGTGGGGCCCCAGCGCGTCGCCCCAGACGGTCACGATGAGCGACTTCGCCCGCGGCGGATCGGCCTTCAATGTGCGCTGCGCCCAGCGGGTCACGGCCATGTCCGCTGCCCGACCCGGCCGCGGCCCCGGTTTGCGTGCATCCGGATCTGATACAGATTTATCTTGACGCATGGAAAAACTGTATCATATGCTTCGACTCATGCGCCACCCCCGTCCCGGGGTCGCGGGCGCCGGAGGAGGCTCCCGATGTACGCACAGATGGTCGAAACCGGACAGCAGAAGGTCCGGAGCGCCGAAGACATGTCGCCGGAGGAACGCGCGTTCCAGGCGCGCGTGGACGCCGACATCAAGATCGAGCCCAAGGACTGGATGCCCGACGCCTACCGCAAGACGCTGGTGCGCCAGATCCAGCAGCACGCGCATTCCGAAATCGTGGGCATGCTGCCCGAGGGCAACTGGATCAGCCGCGCGCCATCGCTCAAGCGCAAGGCGATCCTGATGGCCAAGGTGCAGGACGAGGGCGGCCACGGCCTCTACCTTTACGCGGCCGCCGAGACGCTGGGCGTTTCGCGCGACCAGCTCATCGGCGATCTGCACGCCGGCAAGGTCAAGTATTCGTCGATTTTCAACTACCCTACGCTGACCTGGGCGGACATCGGTGCGGTCGGCTGGCTGGTCGACGGCGCCGCGATCATGAACCAGATTCCGTTGTGCCGCTGCTCGTACGGACCGTATGCGCGCGCGATGGTCCGCGTGTGCAAGGAGGAATCGTTCCATCAGCGGCAGGGCTACGACATCATGATGACGCTCTGCCGTGGCACGCCCGAACAGAAGGCGATGGCCCAGGACGCGCTCAACCGCTGGTGGTGGCCGTCGCTGATGATGTTCGGTCCGCCGGATGCCGACAGCGTCCACAGCGCGCAGTCGGCGCGATGGAAGATCAAGCTCCTGTCCAACGACGAATTGCGCCAGCGCTTCGTCGACCAGACGGTGCCGCAGGCCGACTACCTCGGGATCACGATGCCCGATCCCGATTTGAAATGGAATGCGGAAAGCGGGCATTACGACTTCGGCGCCATCGACTGGAGCGAGTTCTACGCTGTGCTGAAGGGCAACGGGCCGTGCAACCGCGAGCGACTTGCCGCGCGCGTCAAGGCCTGGGAGGACGGCGCGTGGGTGCGTGACGCCGCGACGGCGCATGCAGCGAAGCGCGCGGCGCGAAACACCAAGGAGGCAGCATGAGCACCGAAGGGCCGTCCCAAGGTGCGAATTCCGCCCCCGTCGGGGGCAGCGAACCAAGTGAGCGTGGGGGTACTGTCATGAGCAACCTCCCTGGCAATGAATGGCCCCTATGGGAGATCTTCATCCGTTCGCAGCACGGTCTCGCGCACAAGCACGTGGGCAGCCTGCACGCGCCGGATGCGGAGATGGCGATCAACAACGCGCGCGATGTCTACACGCGGCGCAATGAAGGCGTGTCGATCTGGGCGATAAAGTCGACGGACATCGTGGCGTCCGCGCCTGGCGACAAGGAAGCGCTGTTCGAACCCGCGAACAGCAAGGTCTACCGGCATCCGACCTTCTTCCCGATGCCCGAGGAAGTGAAGCACATATGAGGACCCCCACGCTTGCGGCTGACGCCGCTGCGCTGCCCCCGGAGGGGGAGCAATTCGCGCCTTGGGACGGCCCTGCGGCGCTCATTCCCGCATCGCTCTTCGAATTGTTGTTGCGGCTGGGCGACACCGATGTCGTGCTGGCGCAACGCCTCGGCGAGTGGGTCGGCCACGGCCCCGTGCTGGAGGAAGACATAGCACTCGCCAATGTCGGTCTGGACCTGTTGGGGCAGGGACGGATGTGGCTGACCTACGCGGGCGAAGTTGAAACGCGACTTCGCGGCAAGGGGCGCTCCGAGGACGAGCTCGCGTTCCTGCGCGACGGCGGCGCGTTCCGGAATCTGCTGCTCGCCGAAATGCCGAACGGCGATTTCGCGGTGACGATGGCGCGGCAGTTCTATTTCGACCAGTTTCATCTGCTGTTGCTGCGCGCGCTGACGTGTTCCACGGATCCGCGTGTCGCCGAAATCGCCGCCAAGGGCGCCAAGGAAGTGTCCTACCATGC
Organism: Burkholderiales bacterium; assembly: GCA_043731765.1. Lineage (GTDB taxonomy): Bacteria > Pseudomonadota > Gammaproteobacteria > Burkholderiales > Casimicrobiaceae > VBCG01. The sequence goes on along the minus strand of JAYTIR010000144.1, from coordinate 3,335 downwards.
CGAGCGCAGCATGGACTGGGTGATCCGGCTGGGCGACGGCACCGACGAATCGCATTCGCGAATGCAGCGCGCGCTCGACGAATTGTGGATGTACACGGGAGAAATGTTCACCGCCGACGCAGCCGAGTTGGCGTTGGCTGAATCAGGGATCGGCGCCGACCCGCGCGCGCTGCGCGAGCGATGGCTTGCATCCGTCGGCGCGGTGATCGACGAGGCGACGCTCACCATGCCGCAGGGCGAGTGGATGCAGGGAGGCAACGCGCGAGGTGGCAAGCAGGGCGTGCACACGGAGCACCTGGGCCACCTGCTGACGGAAATGCAGCACCTGCAACGCGCCTATCCCGGAGCACAGTGGTGATGACTGCGGCCGAACCGAACGTGATGGGTGTAACGCGCGACGCCTCATCGCCGCATGACCATCCCGCACTGGATGTCGTCTGGGCGGCGCTGGCCACCGTGCCCGATCCCGAAATTCCGGTCATCTCCATCGTCGAGCTCGGAATCGTGCGCGCGGTCGCCTGGGAAGACGGGCGGCTGGTCGTGAAAGTGACGCCCACGTACTCGGGCTGTCCTGCCACCGAAATGATCAACACGTTGATTCGCGAAACGCTCGCGGTCATCGGCGTTGCGGACGTCGTGCTGGTCAACCAGCTTTCACCGCCGTGGAGCACCGACTGGATCGCGCCGGAAGCGAAGACCCGGCTCAAGGGTTTCGGCATCGCGCCGCCGCATGTCAGGGCTGAGCGCGTCGACGTTGCCGGCATCAGTCCGCTGCGCCGCGCCAACGTCGCGGTGCCGTGTCCCCGCTGCGAGTCCGCGAACACGCAGTTGCTTTCCCAATTCGGCTCGACGGCCTGCAAGGCGCAATACCGCTGCATCGACTGTCGCGAGCCGTTCGACTACTTCAAGCCGCACTGACATTTGCGATGAGCAAATTCCATCCGCTGTCCATCGCGAGCGTCGAGCGTGAAACGCGCGATGCCGTCGCTATCACGTTCGCAGTGCCGGAAGCACTGCGCGACCAGTTTCACTTCGACCAGGGCCAGCACCTGACGCTGCGCACCGACCTGGGCGGCGAGGACGTGCGCCGGTCCTATTCGATCTGCTCGGCCGTGCAGGATGGATCGCTGCGCATCGCGGTAAAGAAAACGGCAGGCGGCGTGTTCTCGACGTGGGCCAACACGGCGCTGAAAGTCGGCGACACGATCGACGTCATGCCGCCGCTCGGACATTTCAACGTGCCGCTGGACGCCGCCGCCTCCCGCCACTACCTGGGCTTCGCTGCCGGCAGCGGGATCACGCCGCTCCTGTCCATCGTCAAGACCACGCTGGCAGCGGAACCCCGCAGCCGTTTCACGCTCGTCTACGGCAACCGCGCATCCGGCACCGTGATGTTCAAGGAAGAGTTGGCAGGGCTGAAGGACATTTACCTCGGCCGGTTCAACCTGGTCCACGTGCTGTCGCGCGAGGCGCAGGACATCGAGCTACTGCACGGCCGCATCGATCGCGCCAAGGCGGACGCGCTGCTCGCGCAATGGATTCGCCTGGATGACATCGACGCGACGTTCGTATGTGGTCCGGAAGGCATGATGGACGGTGTCACCGCGGCGTTGAAGGCGCGCGGCTTTCCCGACGCCAGGATCAAGGTCGAGCGGTTTGCCGCAAGCATTCCGAAGCATACCCACGTCGCGCACGTCGCACCGGAGCCGGGACACACCGAGTGCGAAGTGACGGTGATCCTGGACGGCGCAACACGCACGTTCGTCCTCGAAAAGGCGAAGGAGAACATCCTCGAGGCGGGCTTGCGTAACGGTGTCGAAATGCCGTATTCGTGCAAGGGCGGCGTGTGCTCGACCTGCCGTTGCCGTCTCATCCAAGGCGAGGTCGACATGGACGTCAACTTTGCGCTGGAAGATTACGAGGTGGCGCGCGGCTTCATCCTTTCCTGCCAGAGCTACCCCGTCACCGACAAGGTAACGATCGACTTTGACCAGACCGGCGCATAGGGGTCAGATACGAGTTTCGCTGCGTGGCCGTCCAAAATGTCGGATCGTCAAAGCGAAAGTCGTCTCTGACCCCATTCCGGTCTGCGCCGCGTGCTAAAGTTTTGCCAAATCGCATCTGGAGGAGTTTGCCCTTGTCCCAACCATTGTTCGAACGTCACCGCGCGACACTCGACCGCGCGGTGCAGGCAATCGGCGAGCGCAGCTACTGGAGCGCGTATCCGGAATCGGCCAGTCCCAAAAACTATGGCGAGGGCGCAGCGGAGGCCGGCAACGCGGCATTCGACGGTCTGCTCGGCAAACGCTTTCCGCTGACCCAGCCCGGAACGATCGGGCAGGTCGGATCGGAGAAGTCGCCGTTCGGCCTCGCGCTCTCCGTCACCTATCCCAAGGTCGATCTCGACGCGCTTCTGGCGGCCGCGAGCCGCGCGCATGACCAATGGAAAAAGGCCGGTCCCGAAACCTGGGCGGGTGTGTGTCTGGAAATCATTGCCCGACTGAATCGCGCCAGTTTCGAAATCGCCAACGCGGTCATGCATACCACCGGGCAGGCCTTCATGATGGCCTTCCAGGCGGGGGGTCCGCATGCACAGGATCGCGCGCTCGAAGCGGTTGCCTATGCATGGGACGAATTGCGCCGCGTGCCGGCGCAGGCCCTTTGGGAAAAGCCGCAGGGCAAGAACGAACCCATTCGGATGGAGAAGCACTACCGCATCGTGCCGCGCGGTGTGAGTCTCGTCATCGGCTGCTGCACGTTCCCGACGTGGAACGGTTACCCGGGAATCTTCGCGAGTCTGGCCACGGGCAATGCGGTCGTCGTCAAGCCGCACCCAGGCGCCATCCTCCCGCTGGCCATCACCGTCCGGATCGCGCGCGAAGTGCTGGCGGAGGCGGGCTGTGACCCCAATGTCGTCACGCTGCTCGCGCACGAAGCCGGTGACGACACGGCGCGCACAGTCGCGCTGCGGCCGGAGGTGAAGATCATCGACTTCACCGGCAGCACCGCCAACGGCCGCTGGCTGGAGGAGAACGCGCGGCAGGCGCAGGTGTACACCGAAAAAGCCGGCGTCAACCAGATCATCATCGACTCCGCTGCCGACATGAAAGCCGTCGCGCGCAACATTGCATTCTCCCTTTCACTCTATTCCGGACAGATGTGCACGGCGCCGCAGAACATCTACATACCGAAGGACGGCATTGCCACGGCAGAAGGTCCGCTGACCTTCGATCAGGTTGCCGCGGCCATCACCGAGGGCGTGCAGAAACTGCTGGGCGATCCGGCACGCGCGGTCGAAGTGCTCGGCGCCCTGCAAAACGAGGGTGTGGTCAGGC
>JAYTIR010000143.1:0-6217 GCA_043731765.1 Burkholderiales bacterium | reverse complement strand
CCCCCAATCCCGAACTCGGACGCTCGTGGGAGTGTCCACTAGGTAGACCGAGAGACGAGCCACTCGCGTACCCGCGGATGCGCGAACACGTCGGCATTGACGACAAATTCCGGCCGGCGACCGCTCGCCACATCGACGATGCTGCGCAATCCCGTCGACGCCATGTTGTGAAAGCATTCGTCGGTCCAGCATAGCGAATGCGGTGTCACGATGACGTTGTCCATCGCGAGCAGCGGATTGGCCGGGTGGACCGGCTCCTGCTCGAACACGTCCAGCGCAGCGCCGGCGATTCGGTGAGCGCGCAACGCCTCGATCAGCGCAGGTTCGTCGACGATCGGCCCGCGTGCGACATTGATGAAGTACGCGGTGGGTTTCATCTGCGCGAATTGCTTCGCACCGATCAAGTGGCGGGTCGCGTCATTGAGCAGGCAGCAGACAACGACGAAATCCGATTCGCGCAGCAGCGTTTCGAGTTCGACTTTGCGCGCACCGATGTAGCCCAGCTCAATGTCGTTGGCAGCCGGATCCGTGGCAAGAAGTTCGAGATCAAACGCGCGCGCCATGCGCAGCAATTCGCGCCCGATGCCGCCCGCGCCGACCACGCCCAGCTTGCGGCCCGTCAAGCCCATGCCCATGTGATCCATCCGCTCGCGCCAGCGCCCGGTCCGCGTCAATTGGTCTTTCAACATCAGGTGACCGGCGAGCGCCAGGATGAACGTGAGCGCAACGATCGCAACCGGGCGCGGCATCGAGCTTGGCGTGTTGGTTACCAGTACGCCGGCCCGCGTCATCGCGGCAACGTCGACCGAGTCGTAGCCCACGCCATGACGCGCGACCACGCGCAGGCGACAATCGTCACGGGCAACCGCGGCCGCCGGGACGCGCGGGCTGTTGACGTAGATCGCGTTGTAGTGCGCGGCGAGGTCCGCGTCGACTTCGGCCACGCTTTGAGGAAGGTATTCCCACTCGACATCGGGCGCCGCTTCGAGGATTTTCAGCGCCGCTCGGCCAAATGCGGGTTCACCGCGGGAATCGAGGATGTCGCGGGTGATGCCGACACGAAATTTCGATGTCAAGTCAAATCTCCGTCAGTTACTGGCGTTGCGCATGACGTCGAGGCCGTGGCGCAAGGCGTTTTGCAGCATCAGCTGATCGACGCCATAGGCCATGAGCCGAAAGCCCTTGGCCACGTAATCGCGGGCCCATTCGTCGTCCATCGCGAGAAACGCGGCCGCCTTGCCGTGGGCTTCGCAGGCGGCGACGATGCGCGCCACGGCCGCGAGATAGTCCGGATGCTGGAATGCGCCGGGAATGCCCAGGAAATTGGTCAGGTCGAAATGCCCCAGCCACAATGCATCCACGCCGGGCACTGCGGCGATGGCCTCGACGTTGCGCAGTCCCTCGTCCGTTTCGATCTGCGGGATCACCATGGTGCGTTCATGCAAGGCAGCCATCTTGGCCGCCACATCGCCACCTTGGTAATCGTCGTGCGCGAAGCCGAACGCCGCACCACGCCGTCCGGCGGGCGGATACCGCGTGCAGGAGACGATATGCGCAGCCTCCGCGGCCGTTCCGACCATCGGCACCATGATTCCCATCGCGCCCAGGTCCAGCGCTCGGGCGATGAAGTGGTACTCGCCCCGAGGCACGCGTACCATCGGCACGATGTCGAGCCCGCGGCACAGCGCGAACTGGGTCTTGAGCGTCTCGAAGGAGAGCCCGGTGTGTTCCATGTCGAACAGAACGAATTCGGCGCCGGCGTTGCGGCAGATCTGGGGCAATCCGGGCGAAAAGAATTCGAAGATCATCGCACCGAGCGCGCGTCCGCCCGCCGCAAGCCTGGCCTTTACCGGATTTTTGCGCATTGTGAACTCGTCGTGTGGGATGTGAGAAATCGGGATTGCGCGTACATTCTAATGCACCCATGAACGACCTCTTCGCTTCCGCGAGAATTTCCAGCGCCGCGCCACCCTTGGCCGAACGCCTGAGGCCAAGGACGTTCGCCGATGTCGCAGGGCAGCGGCACCTGCTTGCGCCGGGCAAGCCGCTCGCGGTGGCGTTTGCGTCGGGCAAGTTGCATTCGATGATCCTTTGGGGTCCGCCCGGCGTGGGCAAGACCTCGCTTGCGCGCCTGATGGCGGACGCGTTCAACGCGGAGTTCATCGCCATTTCGGCCGTGCTCGCGGGAGTCAAGGACATTCGCGAAGCCGTGGCGCGTGCGGAGGCGACGCTCTCGCAGTCCGGCCGCGCCACGATCCTATTTGTCGACGAGGTGCATCGCTTCAACAAGGCGCAACAGGACGCGTTCCTGCCATTTGTCGAGCAGGGCGTTCTGACCTTCATCGGCGCGACCACCGAGAACCCTTCGTTCGAAGTGAACAGCGCCTTGCTCTCGCGCGCCACGGTATACGTTCTGGAACCGTTGGCGGCGGATGACCTGGCGATCCTGTTCGAACGCGCCGTCACCGCAGCAATGCCCGGCAGCGCGTTCGCGGGGCCGGCACACGACGCGTTGATCGCGTATGCCGATGGCGACGGCCGGCGCCTGATCAACCTGATTGAGCAGCTGGCCGTCGCGACGAACGAGGCGGGACGCGATTCGGTCGACCTGGCCTTTCTGGAGGCAACCATTGCGCGCAGCCTGCGCCGTTTCGACAAGGGCGGCGAGGCGTTCTACGACCAGATTTCCGCGCTCCACAAATCGGTGCGCGGTTCGGATCCCGACGCCGCGCTCTACTGGATGTGCCGGATGCTCGACGGCGGCGCCGACCCGCTCTACGTCGCGCGCCGGCTGATCCGGATGGCGAGCGAAGACATCGGACTCGCGGACCCGCGCGCGCTGCGGCTCGCCCTCGATGCGGCCGAAACCTACGAGCGGCTCGGGACGCCGGAAGGTGAACTGGCGCTCGCGCAATGCGTTCTCTATCTCGCCGCTGCTCCCAAGTCGAATGCCGCCTACGTTGCGTTCAACGCCGCACGGGCATTCATTGCGGACGATGGTTCGCGGCCCGTGCCGCTGCGGTTGCGCAATGCGCCGACCCAATTGATGAAAGGCCTGGGCTACGGCAAAGGCTATCGCTACGCGCACGACGAGGAGGGCGCCTATGCCGCCGGCGAGCACTACCTCCCCGACGACATGAAACCGCAGAATTTCTACGCGCCAACAGATCGCGGCCTCGAGGCTGCGATCCGCGAAAAGCTGGAACGGCTGCGATCGCGTGACCGGCAAGCGGGCGATGACGAGCCAGACTGACGTTTCGCCCGCAGCCCTGCCACTTTCAATGATCACGCAAGTCTCTGATATAATTAACGAATGCTCGATATCAATCTTTTTCGCAACGACTTGCCCGGCGTGGCCGCCGGGCTCGCCAAACGCGGTGTCGCGCTCGATAGCGCGCGCTTTGAAACGCTCGAAGCGCAACGCAAGGACATCCAGACGCGCACGCAGGAATCGCAGGCCAGGCGTAACGCATTATCGAAACAGATCGGCATCGCCAAGGGCAAGGGTGGCGACGCGGCGCCGCTCATGGCCGAAGTGGCCGGCTTGGGCGACGACCTGAAGCGGCAGGAGAGCGAACTCGAAAACGTACAGACGCAATTGCGAAATTTTCTGTTGGACCTGCCCAACCTGACGCATCCGTCGACGCCGGTCGGAAAATCGGCCGACGACAATGTCGAAATCAGGCGCTGGGGAACACCCCCTGAATTCAAGTTTCCTGCGAAGGACCACACGGACCTGGGCGAAGGCCTGGGGCTGCTCGATTTTGCGACGGCAGCGAAGATGTCCGGTGCGCGTTTTTCATTTTTGCGCGGCGATCTCGCGCGGCTGCATCGCGCACTCGCACAGTTCATGCTCGATACACACACGCGCGAACATGGCTACACCGAGTGCTACACGCCTTACATCGTCAATGCCGACACACTGGTGGGCACGACGCAACTGCCGAAGTTCGAGGCCGACATGTTTGCGGTCCGGAAAGGCGGCGATGAGGGCGAGCCCCAGTATTTGATCTCCACGTCGGAGATCACGCTGACCAACACGGTCCGCGACGAAATCCTGCCGCTCACAGCGCTCCCGATGAAGCTGACCGCGCACACGCCGTGCTTTCGCTCGGAGGCGGGCAGTTACGGGAAGGACACGCGCGGCATGATCCGCAATCATCAATTCGACAAGGTCGAGATGGTGCAGATCGTGCATCCGGACCGTTCCTACGAGGCGCTGGAGGAACTCACCGGGCATGCCGAAGTCATTCTGCAACGGCTGGGATTGCCGTATCGCGTGATGGCGTTGTGCACGGCGGATATCGGCTTCGCGGCGGCGAAGTGCTACGACCTCGAGGTCTGGCTGCCCGGACAGCGTGCCTACCGCGAAATCTCTTCGTGCTCGAACACCGAATCCTTCCAGGCGCGGAGGATGCACGCGCGTTTTCGCAACGCGCAGGGCAAGACGGAATTCGTGCACACGCTGAACGGCTCGGGGCTGGCCGTCGGCCGGACGCTCGCCGCCGTTCTGGAAAACTACCAGCGCGGCGATGGCTCGATCGACGTGCCGGAAGTTTTGCGGCCGTACATGGGCGGCAAGGCGCACATCATTCGCCTGCCCTAGTTACCGCAAATTCCCCGTGTGGCCGAGCGAATAGCGGCCGGGCTGTGGCCACACCGTGAGGCCGTGCGGTTCCTTGCCGACCGGAATGATCTTCACGTCGCCGCTGCCCGTGTCGAACGCATAGACCACGTTGTCGTAACGTCCTGAGAGCCACAGCCACTTGCCGTCGGCGCTGACGTTTCCCATGTCCGGGCTGCCGCCGCCGGGAATTGGCCAGTTGGCCTCGACCTTGCGCGTCGCGAAGTCGACCACCGAGACGCCGCCCTTGCCTTTCGGCGATCCGTGGATCTTGTTCGACCCGCGGTTGGCCACATAGAGTTTCTTGCCGTCGCGGCTGGGATAGAGGCCGTGGGTACCCTTGCCGGTCTCGATGAAGCCGACCTGCCTGAACGTGTCGCCGTCGACCACGTGCACGCCGTCCGCCATCATGTCCGCGACGAAAAAAAGTTTGCCGTCGGGCGAGGCGCGGATGTCCTGCGGCATGCCTTTCCAAGTCGTGCAGATGACTTCGTCCTTGCCGTCCGAACCTTTGACGATTTTCGTCGGCCGGCCGGGCTGAATCACCTGCGTGTAGCCCAGGACTTTGCGCTCGACCAGGTCGATCTTGGCCACGCTGCCGGAGAATTCGCACGTGAAGATCGCGTACCGGCCGTCGATGGCGAAGTCCGCGTGATTGATGCCGGCGCAGCGCGGCACGTCGATCGAGTACTGGAGCTGCATCGACTTCGGATCGCGGAAGTCCAACCGCTTCATCGCTTCCGCGACGACGATCGCCGACCTGCCGTCCGGCGAGAAATACATGTTGTACGGATCGTCGACGGCGATCGGCTTGCCGGGCTTGCCGGTTTTCGGATCCAGGGGCGTCAAGCTGCCGTGCTTCGTATTCTCGGCGTTGTTCGCCACCCACAGCGTGCGCAAGTCCCACGATGGAACCACGTGCTGCGGGTTCAAGCCGACCTTGAAATTGTCGACGACCTGGAACGTTGCGGGATCGATCACGTAGACGTCGTTGGACTGGAGGTGCGGGACGTAAATGCGCGACAAGTCACTGGCAACCGCCGGACTCAACTTGGTCGCGGCGGTCTCACTGTACAGATTGGCCGGATCCGGCACCGGCGGCATTCCGGGAACTGTTGCTATGGCCGATGGAGCCGAAGCGGCAGGCTGTGCGAGCGCGAGTTGCGCCGAGTATGCGGCAGAGAGCACCAGCACAAGGGGGATGGCCCCCAGCAGCGAACGACGAACGAAGGATTGCTTCACGAACACTTCCGAAATGAGATTGGCCATTGGAGTGCGCCGGCGCGCGCAGGTTCAAACCACGTCAAGGGCGGGCGGTGACTTTTTTGATGGCGGCCACCGTCGTTGCGACAATGGCGTCCACGCCCAATTGTCCCACCTCGGCGCTGGCGCGGCGCGGATCGCCGTAAACGCCGTCGCTGGCTGCGAGCTTCGCGGCACTCGCCAGACGATCGGTGCGGACCATCCCTGGAGCCAGTGCGAGTGTCAGCGAAGTATCGGCCAGGCCGGCATGCGTCCCGATCTCGGCGGCGGAATAGCCGCGGCTCCTGAGTGCGTCGACGTAAATGGTATTGGTCACGCGGTAGTACTCCA
>JAYTIR010000142.1:0-3836 GCA_043731765.1 Burkholderiales bacterium | reverse complement strand
GTCGACCCGACCAAGGTGGCGCGCTTTGCGCTGCAGAACGCGGCCTCGGTCGCCTCGCTGTTGCTGACCACCGAAGCGATGGTCGCCGAACTGCCCAAGGACGAAAAGGGCGGCGGCGGCGGCATGGGTGGCATGGGTGGCATGGGCGGCATGGGCGACATGGACATGTGACCCCTTTGTCCGAGAGGGGTCCGGTATTCGGACCGCGATCGGAAACAAAAGGGTCATCCCGAGCACGGGTTTGGTTGTGTGCGAGGGATCTGCCCCGAGATCGAAGACGAAGCCCGGCCTTGGCGCCGGGCTTTGTCATTTCGGGATCGACTGCTTGCGATCCTGGAGTGCATTGGGCGAAGATCACGGCAAACCACGCTGGCGAACCCCCTTTTCGGGAAGATTTGATGTCCTGACTGATCGTCATGAGCGAACCGACCAAAGCCATCTTCCTGAGCTACTCGTCGCAAGACGCAGACGATGCGCAACGCATCACCGATGCGCTGCGTGTAGCCGGGCTGGAGGTTTGGTTTGACCAGAGCGAATTGCGCGGTGGGGATGCCTGGGATGCCGCGATCCGCAAGCAAATCAAGGAATGTGCACTGTTCGTGCCGGTGATTTCGGCAAATACCGATGCGCGCAGCGAAGGCTACTTCCGCCTCGAATGGAAGCTGGCGGTGGACCGCTCGCATTTGATGGCGGATGACCAGACGTTTCTGCTGCCGGTGGTGATCGATGACACGCTGGAGCCAACTGCCCGCGTCCCTGACAAATTTCGCGAACGGCAGTGGTCTCGGTTGAAAGATGACGACGCGATTGCGGCATTTGCCGAGCAAGTGAAGCACCTCTTGTTGGTCGGCAAAAACTTGCCTGCGGGTCGCGATCCCGCGCAAGCACCTGCACTTCCCGTGCACGAGAAATCTTCCAGCCGTGCCGAGGCAAATGGCGCGCGCGCACCACATTTTCGTGCGCCGCGCGCCATTCGGACGCGGTTGATCGGCGCGCTATTGGGTGTGTTGCTCCTCGCCGGTGCAGGTCTGTGGGCCTTCGTACGATCCGGGATCAACCCACACATAGAATCCATTGCGGTGCTGCCATTCATCAACGCGAGTGGCAATGAAGATGTCGAATACCTGTCTGACGGTATGACCGAAACGCTCATTGGCAGTTTGTCGCAGCTGCCGAAGCTGAACGTGAAAGCGAGATCGTCGGTGTTTCGTTACAAGGGTAAGGAATTCGATCTGGCAAAAATTGCGCGGGAACTGAAGGTGCAGGCCATCCTGACCGGGCGGATCGTGCAACGCGGAGACGATTTGACGCTGAGCCTGGAATTGGTGAATACCCAGACTGAAAATGCCGTGTGGAGCGAGAAATACAATCGCAAGCTGGCCGAACTCGTCACGCTGCAAAGCGAGATCGCCCGCGATGTATCAAGCAAACTGAAAATCAGGCTGTCGGGGGCGGATAACGAGAAGCTCGCGAAAACCTACACTACCAATCCGGCGGCTTACCAGCTCTATCTCAAAGGCAATTACCACACGTCCAAATATTCCAACGATGGATTTCGCAAGGGAATCGAGTATTTCCGACAGGCGATCGCTGCGGATCCCGGCTTCGCATTGCCCTACAGCGGTCTGGCTTTCAACTACATCAATAGCGAAGACTGGTTCATGGCGCCGAACGAAGCGGCGCCGAAGGCCAGGGAAGCCGCCCGGAAGGCGCTGGCCATAGACGATGCGCTTGGAGAGGCTCACCTGTCATTGGCCATCATCGCCTTCTGGTATGAGTGGGATTGGGCCGCCGCGGAACGAGAGTTCAAGCGGACCATCGAACTGAATCCAAACGATCCACGCGTCTATTTGTTCTACTCGTGGTACCTCGCCGCAATGAAACGACAGGAGCAGGCGATCGCTTCAGCAAAACACGGCCAGTTTCTTGATCCGGTATCGGCGGAAACCAATTTTTCTGTAGGCGCCGTGCTGGTTTTTGCGCGTCAGTCCGATCGTGCGATCGAGCAACTTCGCAGCGCGATCGATCTCGATCCGGGATTCTGGTACTCGCATTATTTTCTGGGATTGGCATTCATTCAAAAAGGAAGATTGGCGGAGGCGCTGGTGACGTTCCAGCGCGCGCTGGAACTGGAAAAGGACAACGCCGAGAACTGGGCAAATCTCGGTTATGCGTACGCGTTGCTGGGCAGGAAAGGCGAGGCACTTCAAATCATCGACTACCTGAAGAAGCGGTCGGCTGAAGCGTATGTCGCGCCATACAATCTTGCGGTCATCCATGCCGGACTTGGTGACAAGGATCAGTCTTTTGCCTGGCTCGATCGAGCCTACCAGGAACGTTCGAGCATGCTGGCGATTTACCTGGGTATGGACGTGCGATTCGATGGCATGCGCAACGACCCGCGATTCAACGCGCTGGTTCGCCGAGTTGGTTTGCCGCAATGAGCGAGCGAATTCGCCCCGCGCCTTGTTCCATCGAACGACCGCTTTTGGCTCCGGCAAACCCTGGCCCGGCCCGACGGTCGCGGCGTCACAACGGGATCCTTCGCCGGCTGTGGTCCCGATTTGCCCGCCCCGCCTGGCTGGAACTTGGCCTGCACAATGCCAATGTGGAAAATTGTCGCCGGGCAGCGGGTTCCCGCCGCTACGGCAGCCGGATGGCTTAAATTTCACAAAATGCTTTAGACTACAAAGCGTTAACGGGTAGACTTGCAAAACAACAACGTATATTCCCCGGTCATGATGCCTCTGGCGGGATGACCGGTTGAGGGACGACGTTTCAATGACTCAGGGAGTTCTGTTCGCGTTGGCGATGGCCGCGTTTGCGGTCGCGATCATCTACGGCCTCGTGCGCCGCAATCGCGCCGGGGGTAGCACCTCACGCAGCAGCGCGGATTCGCCCAATACGGTCGCGCAGTGGACCGAGGGCGAAACGACGCGGCTCCTGTCCTCGGCCGAACTGCCCGGTCTGTACCTGCTGCGGCCGCGTTTCCTCACCCGCGCCGAAAGCGTGGTCTATCTCTTGTTGAAGGCGGCTTTTCCGCGGCACGAGATTTTCGCGCGGATCCGCTTGGCCGATGTGCTGCAGGTCAAGATCGGGCCGCAGGGCATGGAGCGGCTGCGCGCGTTCCGGAAAATCGCCAACCAGCACGTCGGCTTCGTGGTGTGCGACCGCGACATGACGATCGTCGCGATCGTCGACGCGAAGGAGCCCGACCAGGTGATCAATCCGCGCGACCAGAAACTCGAAGTGATCAAGCAACGATGCCTGCAGGCGGCGCAGGTGAAATATCTCTGCGTCTATCCGCCGCAACTCCCGCGCTATCGCGAGTTGCGCGAGCAGATTCTCGGTCCGGCCGGGGACCTGGTCTAGGCTTTTTTCAGGGCCAACGCGGTTCCGGCGACGATCAGCACGCCGCCCGCCAGCATGTTCGCGGTGATCGCTTCACCGAGGAACAGGAATCCCCACAGCACGCCGAACAACGGAATCAGGAACGTCACGGTGAGCGCTCGCGACGGTCCGAGGTCCGCGATGAGCCGGAAATAGATGAGATATGCGACCGCGGTCGACGCCACCGCGAGCGCGACGACGTTGGCGATGACCCACGCCGTAACGGGTCCCGGGACCGACGTGAACGGCAGCACCGGGGCGAGCATGATCGCGGCAGCCAACTGACTGCCGCTCGCAAGAGCGAAACTGGATATTCCCTGCATGCGCCGTTTGGTATACACGCCGGCGAGTGCGTAGCACAACGCCGCGGCAAGGCAGGCCGCGATCGCGAGGGCCGTAGTACCCGTCAACGGTTCCGGTTGCAGGCCCACAAGCAGCGCGACCCC